>CAJXRJ010001010.1 GCA_913058555.1 uncultured bacterium | reverse complement strand
TCCATGGCCTCGAGGCGTGCGGGGAAAGGCTCGAGGTGCAGGACCTTCTCCCGCAGCTTCTGCTCCAACTCGGTGGCGCTGGCGGCAAGTTCCGCATGGGCCGAATCGGCCTGGGCGGTGAGGGCGGCGATCTCTTCTTGGTGCCGCGCGGCGGTTTGAGCCGCCAGGGCCCGGGCCTCGTCGAGGTCGAGACGGGTGGTTTCAAGCTGCTCGGGCAAGGGCTCGAGCTCCGCCACGCGCTTTCGAAGGGACTCGGTCTCGCGGACAGAGTTCGTTTCCAGCTCCCGGTAGCGCTTTTGCCAGGACTCGATGGCCTCTTCTGCTGTGCGCAGCTTCGCAGGCATCGGCTCAAGCTCGAGGATGCGTTGCTCCAGGCCGGACAATGCGGCGCTCGTGGCCTCATGGTCCTCAGTGCTGCGGCGTTCCCACGAGGACAGGGCGGCATTGCGCTCTTCGAGGGCGCCACGCAGCTTCTGCATGTCCGCGGCGTGCTTACGCTCGACCTCGAGGGCCGACTCCGTCAGGGCGGCCACGCGCTCGGCCATGGCGTCGCGCTCATCGGCGAGCTCGCGGAAGACCTTGGTCTTGCGGTCCGACTCCGCCTGGCTCGACGCCACCGCCGTTTCGATCTTGCCGCGCTCCCCTTGGAGCTTGCCGATCATCGAGCTCTGGTGTTCGAGCTTCGTGCGGAGCTCGGAGCCTGCGGCGCGCTCGCTCTTGATCTCGCCCTCGAGGGAGGCGATGCGCTGGACCTGGGACTCGAAAGTCGCCTTGATCTTCTTGACGTCGATGTTGTTCTGGTTGAGCGCGGCCACGGCCGCCTCGCGGTCCGCCTCGGCGAGGCGGAACTTGCGGTCCCAGAGCTCTTGCTGAACCCGGTGCTGGGTCAGGCTTTGGCGCTTCGCATAGACGAATGCCACGAGCCCCCCGAGCATCGCACCTCCGCCGATAATGGCGAAGTTGTAGAGCATCGTGTTCGCCGCCTCGGCGGGCGCCACGAGAAGCGCAATCTGGCCCACAGCGTGGACAAGACTTGCCATCTGTCCGCTGAGCGCAGCGAACAAACCTTCCGTGACATGAGGCGCGGATCCTATCCACGCAAAGAGTCCGTTCATCAACGGCTCGAAGTGAGCAGTGCCCATCATAAATTCTGTTCGTCGGGGCGCGACGCGCGCACCCCTGATCCCCTCGGGCCCGAGCGTACCGATTCAAAAGGCCAGATTCCCGCGTCACTCTGCGGCCCTTCGAAAGTTCGCGGCTGCCCCTCGCTTAGACTGGCCCCCCTAGACTGCTCGCCCGTATGAAGCTCAAAGCCATGCTCTCCACCGCCTTCCTCCTGATCGTGCTCTCCTTTGTGGTCCTTGGAAGCTGCGCGGCCCCGGATTTGGGCCGTGGGGCAGGGGGAGAGCTAAAGGCCTGTCCCAGCTCACCCAACTGCGTTTGCAGCGAAGGGGAAGCCGGCAAAGATTCCTTCATCTCCGGCCTCGAAATCCCCGCTGGCGTCGACGCTGAGGGGGCGTTCGAGGCCTTGGCGGGCCTGGTCGACGGTGAAGCGGACATCGTGACCCGGGAGCCCGACTACTTGCACGCCGTGTACAAAACGAGACTCATGCGCTTCCGGGACGACTTCGAGGCCCGACTGGACGGGGAGGCCCGGGTGATCCACGTTCGATCTGCGTCGCGGCTCGGGTACTCCGATATGGGGGCCAACCGACGCCGGGTGGAGGGCCTTCGGAGCTCTTTCGCGGCCCTCTTGGGGAGCGCTTCTGGGGCGACGGAGGGGGAATCCGAGCCCCAATCCGCTGAGAAGGGCGACCGTTGACGCTGGAGCCCCTTCCGATTGACGAGGTCCTCGGGGATATCGTCCGGGCGATGGATGAGGCGCGTTCGACGGTCCTGGTCGCGCCCCCGGGCGCGGGCAAGACCACCCGAGTGCCCCCGGCCCTTTCGAACGCGGGGCTCGGCAAGGTCGTGATCCTCGAGCCGCGTCGCATCGCGGCC
>CAJXRJ010001009.1 GCA_913058555.1 uncultured bacterium | reverse complement strand
CGAGATCATGCCTAGTCTCGTGGGCTCGGAGATGTGTATAAGAGACAGGCGCACCTCCTACGAAGAGCTCAGCTACTTCTATCGCACCGAGCTCTCCAAGTCGAAGGGCGAGAAGCGCAAGGACCGGCTCGAGGAGACCGGCCGCCCCACGATGAACGTGCTCGCGGCCCTCACGCGCCTGCGCCAGTGCGCGTGCCACCCAGGCCTCATCGACAAGACGCTCCTCTCGGAACGGTCCGGCAAGCTGGACCTCGTGCTTCCCATGCTGGAGGAGCTCGCGGCGGCCGGCAAGAAGGCCCTCGTCTTCTCCTCGTTCACAGGCCTCCTCGGCCTCATGCGCACCCGCCTCGAGACCGCCCACGTTCCTTACCTCTCCCTCGACGGAAGCACGAAGGACCGCGCTTCCTTGGTGGATCGCTTTCAAAGCGTCGAGGGCGGCCAGGTGTTCCTGATCTCCATCAAGGCCGGCGGCGCGGGACTGAACCTCACCGCCGCCGACTACGTCTTCCTGCTCGACCCTTGGTGGAACCCAGCCGTCGAGGCACAGGCCATCGATCGCGCCCACCGCATCGGACGAACCCGCCCCGTACACGTCTACCGCGTCCTCACGGAAGACACCGTCGAGACGCACGTCGTCGAGCTCCAGGAATCCAAACGCGATCTCGCCGGCGAGATCCTCGAAGGAGCCGTGTCGAGCCCCTCGAAGCTCGCCCCCAGCGACCTCGCGTTCCTGCTTCGGTAGGGACCCGTTCTCCAGCCGGCCCTTCGTGTGTCAGAGCGGCACGCTTCGTCGAGTGGAATCGCTGGCCCTTTTGCGCGGACCTGGGACATGGAATGGCCCAATAGAGCCCACTAGGAGCTGGCTAGGGGAGATTCACAGCTCGATGACAACACATCGCCGTGGATGAGGGAAGCTTCAGGACGTGGACCGTTGACGGGATGGTCCGCGCACCCCGCCTCCCTTTTCTCCCCCGTAAATGACCCAGAACGCCCACCGACTCGTCTCTGACCAAAGAGCTTCGCTCGCCCACACTCCCTCCCAGTCCCTTGAATGGCTGGGCCACTGCCTAGTCCCAGGCGCCTTCTCGCGGTTTGAGATCGACCGCCTGAAGGTCGCGATCGACCGTGTCTACCGGGACTACCCCGGCGACTCGCGCGACGGTCGCACTTCGCCCGAGAACGCGGAGATGTTCCGCTACGAAATGATCAACCGCTCCGAAGAGGTGCGGCAGATCACGTCCGATCGGCGCGTTCTCGACGTGATCGAGCCGCTCCTCGGGTGCGATTGCCATTTGATCTCCAGCACCGCGTGGAAGAACCCTGCGGAGCTTGATCATGCCCCCCGCGGCCAAGAATGGCACGTGGACGCCGGCCCTTTCGTTCCACGTCCCGCGGGTGTGCCATGGCCCGATGAGATCCCGTACCCGGTGTTCGTGATCGCGGTGCATGTGTTCCTGAAGGACGTCACTCTTGACGATGGCCCGACGGCAGTCCTCGAAGGCAGCCACCGGAGCGGCCAGCGCCCGCCTAAAGCACACGAATGGAACACCGGCCTTGAATACGACGGCCGGCGCTGCGCTCCCATGATCGCCAAGGCTGGGGACATCGGCATGTTCGTTTCCGATGCGTGGCACCGGCGTTTGCCACCGCGCGCAGGCGGTACGGGCCGCTACTTCCTGCAAACCAACTACGCGCGCCGCGACATCGCCCAGCGCATCAAGCCCACCGCTGAGGTGAGCCATGTCCGACCCGACGTGGTCGCCATGGCCCGCACCCACCGCGACAGAACTGTCCTCGGGGAGCATCCCCAAGGGCTTTACGACGGCTGATCGGCTTTCGATCGGCAGTCGGGTAGAGGAGAGATGGGCGGGGAGACGTCGCGTTTTTTGCGGCGTCTCCCCAATTCCCGTCACGGACACGGGAACCCGAGCGCGGTGCCATCTCAGACGTTGGGGGGGGCCCAGCGCCGGAGGCGCTGATGTGTGGCTATGGCTAGCCGCGGCTGACGCCTTC
>CAJXRJ010001008.1 GCA_913058555.1 uncultured bacterium | reverse complement strand
CGACAAGCACGCCGAGGCTCTCCTACCCTCGATCGAACTCGCCACGGAGCGCACCGGATCGACGAACTGGTACATCCTCGACACCAGCGCCCACGTTCACTTCATCCTCGGGCACGTGGAGCGCGCCATCGAGATCGAGAAGCAAGCCGTCGAGGCGGGCACGGCACAGAAGGACCCGCGGGTGAACGAAGCCAAGGCCGCCCTCAAGCGCTTCAAGAAAGCCGCTAGCCTCCGCTAGAACTAGCTCGCCTCCTGAGTGGGCCTTGGAAGAGCCGCGCTCGTCAGCAGCCTCGCTTCGCAGCGACCGTTCATCGGCACGCGAAGCGAACCTGCGGACGGGCGCGGCTCTGATTCTCCCCGGGCAAAATGTGCCGCCTCACGGGTGGCCCTACCGGGGGCCGTGGATCTTGTCCTGCGGCGCTACCCCAATGCTCATGACACGCCCCCCATGGAGCCCCACCCAATCATCCCCAAACACGAGCGTCGGACGCCACTCCGAGGGCGGAGGAGGACCAGAGATGGGCGGCGAGGGGAGCGGGACGCCCACAGCGCGATCGGGGCGGCCGAGGGTGCTCAGCAGGTCCTCAACTCGCTGGCCGAGGTACGCCGCGCCCTTGGGAAGTTCCACCGCTCCCGCGCCCTCACCCAGCCCCTCGGGCGCCCACGTGACCACGCGGTCCTGGTAGAGCGTCACCGACCGCTTGCCCCCGTCCTGGCCCTGCCAGACCCAGCTCGTGAATCCCCCGCCCATTGGGCCGAGATACGATGGCGGGCCAAGGCGCGCCAGAACCTCGTCCGCGGTCACGTTCAGCAGTGAATCGGGGGCACCCGTGGATGCGGTCGCAGGGACGTGGACATTCGTGCTGTTCGCTCCGTGGAAGGAGGCGAAGGCGGCGACGGCGCCAAGCGCCAGGATGATGGTTTGTGTACGCGCCATGGTGCAAGGCAGGGCCAATGGGTGAGTGCCCCTTGCGCGAGTCTCGCGAGCGAATGAGCCATCAAGGGGTCGGGACCTGACCCTAGACCACCGACGATCCCCGGTTACAGGGGGTCGCAGCCGGGGCAGGCGAAGCTCCCTCGGGCTGCAGACCTACACGCTGCGCGCCATGCAGGCGGGGCAGGTCGTCTACCAGCAAGGCGGCCACACCGGGGGCATGACGGTCACGCCACCGGGAGGGGTTCCGATCGCCGCCGACTTCGTGGAGATCCTGTCAGACCCCACGCAGCTCGTGGGCATCGACGCCGTGGAGATCAGGGCCTCCAGCGTGTACGGCACCCTTGAGATCGCCCACGGGGAACTGGCCGAGCTAGCCGCCATCCACCATCCAGGCGGCAACGTCAGGCTCGAGTCCCATTGCGGCAGCGACGAGAGAGAATTCCTCCAATGCGGCGTGAACGCCGGGCAGTGGTTCTTTACGCCTGACTTCTCGGCCATGGGTGCGTCCACCTACACCCTTGATCTCCATCACCAGGGGCAGATGGTTTTCTCCCAGTCCGGCATGTCCGGCCCCGCCGTCTCCGCCGCTTCCTGGGAACACTTCGACAAGAAGACGACCGAGCACGCCGACGGCTCCGTGACCACCGAATAGTGTGTCGGTGGGAGCGCGTCCAGCGCCCACCGCGTCGAGGGCGGCCCCACGGTGCTGGCGGATAGGTTCACCGTGCGCTCCGCCCCCATCTCGGTCGCTGACTCGGATGTCGCAGCCGTCAACGTTCGCGGCGCCGGCATTTACGGCCACCTGGAACTCATCGCGTTCGCCCCCGTCGATCCTTGCGTGGGTACCTCCTACTGCATCGCCGCCCCTAACTCCACCGGCGCCGGCGCCACGATGGGCAGCAGCGGAAGCTCCAGCGTCGCCGACAACGACTTGGTACTGAGCTGCTCGGGGCTCCCTGCGAATCAGTTCGGCCTCTTCTTCTACGGAACCTCGACCGCCGTCAATCCCCTCGGGAACGGTTACAAGCTGGCTCCGCACTTTGGCCTTCGCCCCGCACGAAACCGCCACAATCCCTGC
>CAJXRJ010001007.1 GCA_913058555.1 uncultured bacterium | reverse complement strand
CCCCCTGGCCCATGGCGCCAATCGTTTTCGGGTGGTCGCGAACGTCGCGCAGCTAGCTGTGCCCGAGGGCCATGTCCGAGCTCCCGAGGGCGCCGGCACGGACCGCTTCCTAACCCCCGGGGCGCCCTTCTCCGTGGATCTGCAGTGGTCCATCAGCGGGGTGTCCGGCGAGGCGGAACCATGGACCGGCACACCACCGCGGACCGCGGCCGAGTGGCCCGTGGAGGGGCTCGAAGCCCTTGGAACCGCGTTGATCCCAGTGCGCGGAAAGATTGGAGAACCATCGAGTCTCCTGGGGGCCGCGACCTTGGCGACGCCCGACGGCCCGCGCATTCAGTTCCTTCGTTGCGGCCCTGATGGTGGTTTGCTCAGCGGAGGCTGGTTGGCTGAGGGACTCGGCGGCGACTGGAAGACCTACGCCCCGACCCTGCTCCAGCAGCGCCCAAGCGGCAGGCTCCACCTCTTTTTCATGGTCGACCGGCCTGGCGCAGAGGGTGGTCCAGAAATCTGGCGCACTCGATCCGACGATGGAGGCCAGGGGTGGGCCGACGCGGAGAAGCTCCCGTGGTCGAGCCCGCTGGAGGGGGCTGGCTCCCCGTCAGAGTCGCCGTGCCTTCTGGGTGGCCGCGGCGTTCAGTCGGTCGCTGGCCCATGGGCTTTGCTCGTGAGTATTCCCGGCGAGGTCGGCCATCGATTCTTGCTGTCCAGTGATGCCGGCGAGACGTTTCAGCTCACGGCTTCCTCCGAGATCCCCAGTGAGGGAGGGGCCCTGGTGGAGCTCGGTCCTGGGGGGCTACTGGTGGACGCGTACCTTCCGGGCTCCCAGAAGCGTTACCTCGTCAGTAGCAACAACTTCGCGGAAACGTGGAGCGATAGCCTCTCCAAGCGTCGTCCACTGCTCCCGTGTGCCGGGCTCGGCGCTGCCATCATTCACCTGGGACGCGACCTTACGGGAGGCGCGGATTGGCGCCTGGTTTTTGCAAACGTCGCCAAGGGGCCCGATGTGCCCGATGGCCTCACCCTGCGTGGGTCCAACGACAACGGGGACAACTGGTTCGACCGGGTCGCGCTGCTCTTGGACGAGGGCCCGGGCGCCAACTTCCCCGCGGTCGCGGCCGTGGACAAGGACACGCTCGCCGTGCTCTACCGCTCGAGTCTCGGGTCCCTATGCATGCAGTTCATCGAGTTCCCGGCTGTCGTGGATAAGATCCTCACCTTCAACGACGTGTTTGGTGCGGGTAGCGGCTTGAAGCGCTAGCCCGGGGCCATTCGAACGTGTTGCGTTAGAACCGCGCGCCGAAGATGAAGGAGACCGTCATGGAGTCCGCGGTGGCGCCGACCCCATCGATCGGATCTTCCGTGCCAAAGAGCCATCGCACGTCGACCCCGAAGTGTTGGCGGCTTGTCCATTGGAACCGTGCGCCGGTGCGCAGGTAACCGCCGGTGGCGGTGTCCTTCTCACGGAACGGATCGATCTCGCCGTCGAGCTCCACGTCGGTGAAGAGGATGGAGAAGCCCGCGCCGACGTAGGGACGCAGGCGCCAATCCGGATCTGGGGGCTCGAGCATGACGCCGCCGCTGGCTTCCACAGTCCTCGATTCGAAACGGCCAGAGCGCACGGGCCCGCTCACGTCGGATCGGTCATAGGCGTACTGAAGCCCGAAGTCCCAGCTCAGCGCCCTCCCGAACAACCAGTGCTCCGGGTCGCGCAATCCCAGGAACGGAGGCTGCCAACTGATCCCGACGTTGAGCTGGTCATCGAGGGGGGACCACGCTGAGTCGGAATCCAGCTCCCTCGCACCGATCAGGGTCTCGAAGGTGTACTGCGGCTCGCTGGCGAGGATGTACGGATCACCGGCGATGGCGCGTGTCACCCAGTTCCCGTCGATCTCACCGTTCGGGAGGCGCGACTCCTGGACGGGGGGCGCGGCGCACGAGGACGCAAGGACGATGAGGGCGGCGGCCCAGGAGCTGTCTCTTATACACATCTGACGCTGCCGACGATATGCAGTGTGT
>CAJXRJ010001006.1 GCA_913058555.1 uncultured bacterium | reverse complement strand
GTGAGCGGGTGGTCGGGGCGTGCGAGCCATCGGGCCAGGTCGAGGCGCGTCGGCGCCGAAGTCCCTGAAACTCCCACGGCCTGGGTGTCGATCGGGGGCAGAACACCGGGCCCCCCCGCCGAAACAGGCTGACCCTTGTCCGGCTGGTCGTACTGGCCCCGGGTCAGCACGTAGGTCTGCCGCGGCCCCTTCTCTGCCATGACCATGGCCGACGCTCGACCGTGGCCGAAATCCTCTTCGAGCACATGGATCTCGCGCTGGATCGTCGACACGTGCCGCCCGAAGCGCCGGTTCGTCTTCGCGAACTCGTCGTTGATGACCTGCCACTGCTCGTCGCTCCTCCGATCGGGACGCTCCAGCAGCGCGTGGGCCAGCTCACCTTCGGCTTTCTCCAACGCACCCCTGCTCCATTCGGCCCGCTCGAGCACGAGCTCCGGCGGGTGAATCAAGTAGCGCTGGAGCGTGGCGAGGCGCGCCAGGAGATCGCTTCGGTAGGTTTCGCGATCCGTGAGCGGACCATGGGTGCGGATGACCGGGTCGGTGTTGCCATTGACGGCCCCTTCCCCAGGCTCGTGTGCGGTGTCGAAGAACGCGTACATCCCGTAGTACTCCTTCGCGGTGAACGGGTCGTACTTGTGGTCGTGGCACTGGGCGCAGCGCATCGTCAGACCCATGAAGACCGTCGACACCGTGTCGATCTTGTCGGCGATGTAGATCGTCCGGTACTCCTCCGGGATGGTGCCCCCCTCGTGCGTGTTCATGCTGTTCCGCAGGAACCCCGTCGCAAGGCGCGTCTCGTCATTCGCGCCGGGTACCAGGTCGCCCGCGAGCTGGAGGGTGAGGAACTCGTCGTAGGGGACGTTCCGGTTGAATGCGTCGATGACCCACTCGCGCCACAGCCACATGTCCCGGTGGTCGTCGATGGAGAATCCGTTGGTGTCTGCATACCGCGCTGCGTCGAGCCACGACACCGCTATGCGCTCGCCGTAATGCGGCGAGGCCATCAAGCGGTCCACCAGCTTCCCGTAGGACTCAGGGCTCCGATCCGCCTCGAAGGCATCGACCTCATCCTGCGAAGGGGGGAGCCCGGTAAGGTCCAGGGACAGCCGCCGGATCAGCGCGTGCCGTGGGGCCTCCGGAGAGGGCGCCAGTCCCTCACGCTCAAGCCGCGCCAGGACGAAGCCGTCGATTCCGTTCCGGGGCCAGCCACCGTCACGCACCGCAGGAGCCTCCTCCACCGCCGGTGCCACGAAGGCCCAGTGATCCTCGAACTTGGCGCCCTCGCGAATCCAGCGCTCGAGGAGCCCCTTCTCCACCTCGTTCAGCGCCAGGTTCGAATCCGGCGGGGGCATCACATGCCGCGCGCTATCCGAGCGAATCCGCGACACCAGCTCGCTGGCTTCCGGGTCTCCCGGTTCGATGGCCCAGGATGCGCCGATGTAGCCCTCGCCCTCCTCGAGAACGTCAAGCCTGAGCTCCGCTGCGCGGTGCTCCGCGTCGGGCCCGTGGCACGAGAAGCAATGTTCCGAAAGGACCGGCCTGACGTCACGCCCGTAGGAGACCTTGTCGTCCCCGGTAGGTCCGCCATACGTCGGAGCTGCCAGCAGAGCCAGCCCACAAACGATCGACGGTACCTTCAACAACATCCTCAGAGTCTCGCAGCGACCTCGCACCCAGGGCAACGCGCGACCCGGACAAACCCCTTCTGGCCGCTGACCCCGCCCCGGCCCGAGTCACGCACCCCTATTGGGGAGCGATACTGGTGCCCGATCGTCGACGCATTCGCGATTTGAGTTCTTGAATTGGTCGTACCAGCATGCCGCGTCGTCACGGAGCGAGGGCGATCGGTTCACGTGGCGCCGTCGTAGACGTCCAGCTGAACAGCTCACGTCCGGACACTCTGTCGCGCGTCGGCGAGCCGATCGGGCGCGGGGCCACGGGCAGCCTTAGTTCCAGAGTAGCTGGGACCTTTCGTGAACCGTGCCCGCGCGGACGACGTGGGTGAGGGCACGGAGGGCGGTGATGTTGGT
>CAJXRJ010001005.1 GCA_913058555.1 uncultured bacterium | reverse complement strand
CTCGTGGGCTCGGAGATGTGTATAAGAGACAGCGGGAGGCGCAAACCAGCCCCCTCGCGTGCATAAAAATGGACGGTTCGAATCGCGAAGAATCTGAATCTCAAACAACGCGACTCGCATTCGAAAACAAACGAAGAAGTTGAAACCGATGGCCGTTTGGCGAGCCGCATCTGCTGCGCCAGAACCGTCCGTTCACGGCTTGGAGAATTCGTTGGATTGCGCGCGCGGGCCCCCAGGAGGCGCCGCCTTTAGCTGGTGTTCCGGGGCACTGCGCCCCACCCCATTCAACCAGCGCAACAAGCGCATCGATCCGATGAAGATCAGAACCAATCACCTCACCACTGT
Source organism: uncultured bacterium (assembly GCA_913058555.1). Lineage (GTDB taxonomy): Bacteria > Planctomycetota > UBA1135 > UBA1135 > Saltatorellus. The sequence goes on along the minus strand of CAJXRJ010001005.1, from coordinate 1,687 downwards.
CGCGTGGTCACTTCTCGCTGCTTCAGGCATTGCCCACGGTCAGGACTCCGTGCGTCAGTTCGGAGGCGGCACGCTCGCCTCGAACGGCCTGCGCGCTGGCCTTCAAGCCGATGGCCTCCCCGTCATCGGGAACTCCGAGTTTGCATTGCGCATGTCGAACCTCCCGCCGGAGTCTGCGGCGGCGGTCCTGATGGCGGGCACCGAGTCGTTTACGCCGTTTGGAAACGACTCAATCCTCGTCGAACTACCCGGCTTCGGCACGGCGGCCATGGGCCCAGTGTCTGGGGATCCCACGAGCGCTCAGCTTGCCTTCCCCATCCCTAACGACCCGTCCCTCGCCGGTGCGCGCTTCTTCTTCCAGGGCATCTACATCGATTCGGGGAACGGAGGCGTGGCCGTCACCAACGCACTCGAAGTGAACTGCAAGAGCGCGAGCGACTTGGCTCCAGCAGAAGGGCCATTCAAGATCGGCGGTGCAGACGGCACCCTTCGCCTGGGCTCCGGCGAAACGCTGGACCCAGGGTCCACCATCCTCTCGCCGGGTAAGGACACCGGCACCATGGAGGTGGAGCTGCTCCTCGATCCCACCGGCGCGGGGGACGCGTTCGAGGACATGGTCGACGTGGCCTACGCCTGGTGTTTCCGCGACCAAGACGGGAACCTGGTCGACCTGCCGGGGAACGACTACCTGGGCGCGGAGCAGCAACTGCCCGAGCTCCTCATTCCGCGGGATGCCGGGTCAGCCGTCATCGAGATTCCCATGGGCGTGAATGACGGCCACACCGCCTTCGCGATGCCGATTCCGGCCTCGGGCGTCGGATCGTACGAGCTGGAGCTCTTCATCGGAGACGCCGGAGAGATGCTCATCTATCCCGACCGGGAGCCGGCAGGCCACGTTTGGGATCGCACGACGATCCCCGTGCAGATCGGGGAAGTCGGCAACGTCCTCATGGTCCCGCGTGCGGGTTCGATTCAGGTCCACGAGGACGTGCAGATCTTCGTGCGCACTGCGGATGTGCAGGCTAGCGACCGCTACGTGGACCTTTTCGCTAGCGAGAATCTCGAGCTTCAGAGCACCGTAGCGTACGTCCCTGCGAACTCTAACCACGGGCTTGTTCTGGCAACCCCCATGGGCACCGGGACCGCGACGATTACGGCGATCTATCCGAACGGTGACGTCGTAACGAGCGAGACGGTCACGTTGATCCCGACCAGTGGCTTCGGGACCCTCGAAGGGCCGCGCCACCCGGAACAGCCCGAATCGACGGGCTCGGGTTACTCGTGCTCGCAGGGCGGCGGCGGCGACCTCGGCCGTGGACCGGTCTTCCTTGATTGCGGACCGTGCGACTGGTTCCAGCACACGACGCCGCCGAAGTCCTGCAAGGACAAGAAGGTTGGGGATACCGCTGGCTTCTCGAAGTGGGGCGACTGCTACAAGCGCTGGGTCGGTACCAACCTGTGCTGCGCCTGGTCGACCGCGACGACGAACGCCAAGGTCTACAAGCTGACCAGCGTCACTCCGAACTCGGATTGCGGCTTCAGCCTCTCCGCGTCGATCTGGTCCCTGGGCGGGAGCGTCTCTTACTTCTCCTACTGCTGCGAGTGGACCTGGACCGGCAACCGCGGGAACTACACCTACTGTCTCTTATACACATCTGACGCTGCCGACGATATGCAGTGTGTAGAT
>CAJXRJ010001004.1 GCA_913058555.1 uncultured bacterium | reverse complement strand
GAGACAGGGGCCAGGCCGTGCCCCACGGGCGCGGAACGCGGAACGGCCAAGATCGCCAGTGGGACCACCGCAGCGGCCCCCACCCAGAAACGGATTCTGAGCCGGCGAGCGGGCCTGGGGCCAGACGTGGATCCAGCGGGGGAAATGGGGAGATGTTCCTGCAAGGGCATGGGGCACTCATCTGCCCCATCGCGGGATCGACCAGACCGTGCCGTTCCTTGAGACCAGTCGAGCTGAAGTCCGCGCGATCGAGCGCCCGATCAATCCTGGGTCAAAGGACAGTCCGATCCCCGCCAGACTCGTTCGCTAGCGCCCCCACGCGATGCCCAACCCCACTGCCACTTCCCTCTGCCAGATGCATAGCCGACCCAGGCGAGTACGTAGCAACTCGGGATTCACGCTTATCGAGGTCCTCGTGACCGCCTCCGTTCTGCTCATCGGGCTGCTGGCGATGACCTCCACGTCCGTGGTGGTGAACTCTCTGCGGCGATCGGCCTCGGACCAGCAGAGGGCCCAAGGCGCCCTCCAGGCCATCGTGGAGGACCTGCACGCTATCGCCCGCGAGGCGGACAACGACGCCGCCAACTGGGCCGGTGATATCGCGAACGTCTACGGCGCCGGCGGGAACCCCGGAAACCAGTTCGACGTTGCAGGCCTCGATCCTTGGGTCGGCAACCCGAGCGTCGCCACGGTCACCCTCGTCACCGACGAAACCGCCACGGACGCCATGCTGAACGCCGCGGTGGGCATGCCCCGGGACCTCGATGGCGATGGCCTCGCCACCAACACCAACGTGACCACCACCGCCGCGTTGCTTCCCGCGATCGTCCGAATGCAGTGGAAGGGGACGTCGGGCCAGCAGCAGATCAGCCAAGTCGTTTACTTGCTGAGGTATTGATCATGGTCTCCCCAATCTGTCCACGGCCTGCTCCCATGATCCGCCCCGGGATTCTCCACCGCGCCGGCTTCACGTTGATCGAAGTAACGATCGCCCTTGCGGTCGTCTCCGTGATTCTGCTCGCGACCTCCGCTGCCCTGCAAAAGGAGGCGGAGAACGTCTCGGACATGCAGCGCATGAGCTACTCCGAGCGCCTCATCCAGGACCTCTTCACGAAGATCGAGCAGCGCCTCGACTTCAGCCAAGGACTCAACTCCGAGACGACCTTGACCACGGGCTTGAGCACGGCCGGCACGTCGTCAGTCGTCCTCGCCGACTCCCTCGGGTTCCCGTTCGAAGGCTTCGCCACCATCGAGCCCGGCACGGGCACCGAGGAGGTCATCGAGTTCAAGGCGATCGACCCGGGCAACGAGGCGCTCGAGACCCTCGTCCGAGGCCAGCGCGGCACGCCGGCCGTGTCCCACCCGTCGGGGTCCCCGATCATCTGGGAAGGCTACAGCTACCCGATCGAAGACCAGACGACGCCCACGGCGGGCAGCTTCGACGGCCAAACGAACGACCTGCGCGGGCCGCTCTTCTTCCGAGGCGACGGCGTGGGTTTCTGCTATCGCAAGCCCATCGATCCCGCCGGGACGGGGAGCTTCATCGGCCCCACGGGCATCCGCTGGGGCGCCACGGTTGGTGGCACCGACACCGAGGACGGATGTTCGGCCCTCGTGTTCCGTCCGGTGGCGCAGATCACCGAAGCAGGCAGGAACTTCGACATCAACCGAGACGGCGACATGGACGACGCCTTCGACGTCGGTCGCATCAGCGATCTCGGGTGGAACACCGTTGACCCGTCCCTTGGGACGTCACGCGTGGATCTCGTGTCGCCCATCATCCTGCAGGAGATCGACAACTACGGCGGTGACATGGACGGCGACGGGTTCGACGACCCGATGTTCCTCTGGTCACCCGATTCCGGACGCCTTCGCATCCGCCTCTTTGCGTTGCTCGGTGACGTGCGCGGCCGCGAGGTCGTGAGGCGCTTCGAAACCGTCATCTATCTCCGCAACGGCGCCGCTGACTAGCCCCAAGGCAGCCGCCCGATCCCTTTCAGCTCTATCGACAACGCCGCCTCCCCGCGGCCCCAC
>CAJXRJ010001003.1 GCA_913058555.1 uncultured bacterium | reverse complement strand
GTGCCAGGCCTGGTCGCTGGCCTACCCGCGCTTGGGCGGGCTGGCCCCCGCGGCCCCGACGCCCCCGACAGCTCCCATCGCGTGAGCCGCTGAGCGGGGGGGCAACGGGACGACCCCCCCGGGCGGGCCGTAGCCCCGTGGTCCGCAGAAGAGCAGGCGCCGCGCGAAAAGGCAGGCACAAAAAAACGCGGCGTCGTCCCGAAGGACTTCGCCGCGGATGAAAGGGTGGTGAGTGCGCCAGGGATCGAACCTGGGACCTACTGGTTAAAAGCCAGTTGCTCTACCAACTGAGCTACGCACCCGTTCCACGCTTTGCTCTCGATTCCTTGGAATCGAGCGGGAGAGAATACGGAATCGCCTGCTGAACTCAAGGGGAGAGCGCCTGAACGCGAAAGAAATTGCGCAGGCAGGCTGGCGAGCCGTGTGAGGGGTTGTTGTGGCCCCTCGGGCCGACGTCAGGAGTGATGCCGGCAATGGAAGGCGACGGGGGGGGCCGGCTTTCCCTTCTTGCCCATCCTCTCACACGGATGGGCAGAGCCATGGGAGAGCTAGTCCTCCAGGATCTCCTTGCTCTTCTTGTCCTGGGCCTCGGCCACCTTGCCTTCGTACTCCTTCAGCATCTTCTGGATCTCGTCCTGAAGGTCCCGGTTGTCGTCCTCGGTGATCTCGCTCTTCTTCTGGAGCGCGTCAGCCTCCTTGTTCGCATCCCTGCGGATGTTTCGAAGGGACACGCGCCCCTCTTCGCCGAAGTCCTTGGCCTTGGCCGCGTACTTCTTGCGCTGGTCCCCTGACAGGGGCGGCATCGTCAAGCGAATGATCTTGCCGTCCGACTCCGGTGAAATGCCAAGGTCCGACTTCATCAGTGCCCTCTCGATCTCCTTGATCACGCCTGCATCGAAGGGCTTGATCGCGAGGGTCCGCGCCTCGGGCACGGTGATCTGCGCGATCTGGCTCAGGGGCGTCGGGGTTCCGTAGTAGTCGACGCGCACATGCTCCACCAAGGCGCTCGAGGCCCGGGACGTGCGAATGTTCTTCAGCATGTCCTTGGTGTGACCAAGGGCCTTCTCCATCCGGTCCTTGGCGTCTTTGGTAACGGAGTCGTAGCTCATGGAATCGATTGCGATTGGGGTGGAATAGAGGGTTTGGCGGCCAGAAGGTAGCGGCCGTTCTCAGGCGAACTCGCGAGCAGCGATCTTAGCCAGAGGTCTCAGGAAGGGGACTCGGAAGAGGACACGGAAAGGGTCACAGACAGGTGTCGCAGACGGCGGTTCTAAGCGGGGCGGATCGTCGTTCCGATCGGCTCGCCATTGATCACGCGCTCGAGGTTTCCCTCTTGGAACATGTCGAAGACAACCACGGGGATCTTGTGGTCGCGGCACATCGAGATCGCGGTGCCGTCCATCACTTTGAGGTCCTTGACCAGGACCTCTTCGTAGGTGAGGGATTCATAGCGCACGGCGGTGGGATCCTTCTTAGGGTCGGCGGTGTAGACGCCGTCGACCTTTGTGGCCTTCAGCAGCACCTCGCACTCGAGCTCGTTGGCGCGCAGCGCCGCGGCGCTGTCGGTCGTGAAGAAGGGGTTGCCGGTACCCGCCCCCAGGATCACGACGCGGCCGCGCTGCAGGTGCCGCTCGGCCCGGCGGCGCACGAAGGTCTCGGCGACCTGGCGGATCTCGAGGGCCGTCATCACGCGCGTTTGCACTCCGAGGCTCTCGATGGCCTCGGACATGGCGAGGGCGTTGATGACGGTTCCGAGCATGCCCATGTAGTCGGCGTTGGCCCGGTGCCCGCCGAATTCGGAGAACTCGGCGCCGCGAAGGATGTTGCCTCCCCCCACGACCATGGCCACTTCGACGCCCAGTTCGACCACACGGGCGACCTGGGTGGCGATCTTTCGGACTTGGCCGGCATGGATGCCATGGCCGTTGTCAGGCGAGCCGAGGGCTTCACCGGACATTTTCAGCAGGACGCGTTGATAGGAGGTCATACTGTCTCTTATACACATCTCCGAGCCCACGAGACTAGGCATGATCTCGTA
>CAJXRJ010001002.1 GCA_913058555.1 uncultured bacterium | reverse complement strand
CCCCACGCCCAGGTCCCCCCCACGGGCCTGACCCTCCAGTCCGGTATCCCCATTTGCCAGACCGACCTCCCGCTGGACTGGTACCAGGAGGAATTCAAGCCCTACGCCGAGGAGTACTTGGCCCTGCCGGATCGGACCCCTGAGTCCGTGCTGCCTTGGCTGGACAAATACACGCTCCCGGCCCTCGACCACTTCGGGGACGAGCTCCTGCTCCTGGCGCATTTTTACATGGGCGGCGAGATCGTCAAGATCGTCGAGCGCTACCACGGATCCGTCTCCGACAGCTACGTGCTTGCGCTCCAGGCCCTCCACAATCCGGAGAAGCGGGTCATCGTAGAGTCCGCCGTGCATTTCATGGCGGAGACCGTGTCGATCCTGAGCCACCCCCATCAGGAGGTCTGGATCACCAACCCGAAAGCCGGCTGCACCATGGAAATGCTGGCGAAGGACCACCTCGTCGAGCCCATCGCTGACCAGCTCCTCGAGCGCTACGGCGACGACCTGCTCTGCGTCGCGTACATGAATACGTCGGGGCGCCTGAAAGCCCTCGCGGGCCGCACCGGCGGCGCGGTCTGCACGAGCTCCAATGCCCATCACATCGTCGAGTGGGCCCGGGCCCAGGGCAAGAAGCTCTTCTTCGTGCCGGATCAGCACCTTGGGCGCAACGTCGCGGACCGACTCGGCATGGATCAATCGAAGCTCCTCTGCCTGCCCAATCCCCAAACCCACGGTGCGAACTACACGCTCCAGGATGTCGACGGCGGCCTCGATGCCCTCGACTCGTCAGAGATGATCCTCTGGGGCTCCTACTGCGGCGTCCACACGGTGTTCACGCCGGAGATGGTCGAGCATTGGCGCAAGGACGGGCGCCGGGTTCTCGTCCACCCCGAGTCCACCCTCGAGACCGTTCGCGCCGCCGACGGGTCGGGCAGCACCAATTACCTTTGGAACGCGGTGATGGAGGCCAAGGAGGGAGATCGCCTGGCCATCGGCACCGAGGGGCACTTCGTGCGCAACGCGAAAGTCGAAGGGGCGAAGCGCGGCGTCGATATCGTTCACCTCGCGGAGGTTCCCGGATCCCTCGCCGCCGGCTGCGGTTGCGCCACGATGAGCCGCAACGACCCGCCGCACCTCGCGGGCATGCTAGACCTCCTCCGCCAGGGCAAGGCACCTGAGGCGAACCGCGTGCTATCCGGTGACTCGGTCAATGAAATCACCGGAGCGCGGGATCGACTCACAGAGGACCAGCGCAAGGACCTCACCCACCAAGCGCGCAAGGCGCTGGAACGGATGATCGAGATCACTGAGTCCCGCGCATAGTGTGGAGCGAGGGTCGTTCCCGTGATTGACGGCAGCCCCGCCGACCCCCTGGAAGGAGGTCAGCGGGGCTGCAGTCAAAGAACGAGAGTCCGATCCGGACTGAGGACTACCCTTTCTCCACGTCCCAGACCTCGGTGCCGAAGTAGTCCCACGGCAGGCGGCCTTCGTCGCATTGATCGTCGACGGAGAATTGAACGTCAACGAAGTAGATGATGGCGCTGGGGTCGGTGAATCGCAGGTTCTTGCAGCCATGGGCCACACCGGGCGGGATGCGGACGAGTCGCGAGTTCCCGTCACCGAGGACGATGCGCCGGATCTGCCCCTCCGTTGGGGACCCTTTCCTGACGTCGCCGAGGACCAAGAGAATCTTGTCGCTGGGGGGCACATACCAAACGTCGGTCTGGCGGGTGTGCAGGTGGAAGGCCTTGACGGACTGGGCCTCGACCACGCTGTAGTTCACCTGGCGCGCCTCGAAGCCGGGCAGCTGCTGATGGATGCCCCCGTCGAGGCGGCCGAGCTCCGTCATGGCGCCGCCGTCGTCATTGAATCGGCGCAGCTGGACAATCTCGACGCCCTCGATCATGGGCGTGCCGCTGTAGTCCTGCTTTGAGTAAGTGGAGCGGGCGGCCTCGTTGAAGAGGTCCGTCGGGTTCTTGGGATCGCTGGGGGTCATGCTGCAATTGCTGTCTCTTATACACATCTGACGCTGCCGACGATATGCAGTGTGTAG
>CAJXRJ010001001.1 GCA_913058555.1 uncultured bacterium | reverse complement strand
CTGCATATCGTCGGCAGCGTCAGATGTGTATAAGAGACAGATACCATGGCCACCATCTCGACCCTCGCCGCTCTGGCCCTACTTGTTGCCCCTGGCCCCGCTGGCGCCCCTCCAGCCGCGCCGACGGCCCTAGCCGTCCCGGTTGCCGCCCGGGCGCCCCAGGAGCTCCCCCTCGTCTACCGGGGCGACGGCATGACGGTGCGCGTCACGGCGATCGACGCAGGATCGGGCAAGGTCAGCGGCACGGTGGCGCTCCGAGGCGGAAGCGCCATGCCCTTCACGCTGGACCTGGACGTGGACTCAAGCGGCCAAGAAGTCGGCAAGGGCCGGGTCCAGGACGGGGCGAAGTCGCGGCGCATGCGCACCAAGGAGATCAGCCAGGATTCGGTCCAGATCACGTACCGGGCCAAGCGCTACGTCGTCACCTTGGGCGACGCTGAAGAGACGAAAGGGCCCTCAGCTTCCACGGACTCCCGCCCGAAAACGCGTCCCGCCCTCGGCACGGTCAAGCTGCGCCAGCACACCTTCAAGGACCAGAAGATGAGCGGCATGGAATCCCACACGATTCTCGTGCCCGAAGGCTGGAAGGCGGAGGGCGGTGCGTTCTGGGCGCCGCAGCCCTTGTTCAACGTGCTGCCGAGCCAGGACATCCGCGTCATCTCACCGGAAGGCACGCTCGTGAGCATCGAACCCTCGTTCATCGCCAAGGATTACACGCCTCCGCCCGAGTTCGGCATGGCGAAGCCCCCGATGGGCTCGGTCGACGGCGGCTACCCGATCATCCCGCTGCCCACGGAGCTTGGACAGTGGAAGCGATGGCTAAGTGAGGACGTGATCAAGCACGCCTTCCCGAAGGCCACTCACATTCAGGTCAAGGAGGCCATGGTCATGCCTGAGCTCACCTTCGCCTTGCGCAAAGCCTACGCCCCCTTCAAGCGCATGCTCGAAGCCAACAACGGTCTCGGCGGCGTGCGCACCACCGTGGACTGCCAGGTCCTTGGTTTCCTCTCCACCTACTCGATCGAAGGCAAGGAGTTCGAGGAGCTGCGCTTGGTGTCGTTCACGAGCTCGACCAACGAGGGCGCGTACATCGGCCAGACCGTCATGTGGGCTGTGGATCGCGCCATCACCTACCGCGCGCCGATCGGGACCCTCGAGGCGAACATGGGCCTCCTCAAGGCCATCGCAGACTCCACCCGCATGACGAACAAGTGGTTCACCATGCGGGCCGACCTTCAGGCCAGGCTATTGAAGATCTCACGGCAGATCGCCACCGACAACATGAATGCAGCGCGCAAGCGGTCGGCAATCCTCGCCCAGTCGAGCCGGGACCTGAATCAAATCTCGATGGACGGTTATCGAAACCGGCAAGCGATTCGGGACGGCGTGCACGAACGGGTGATCCACTCCATCCGTGGCACAGAGGTGTACACGGTCCCGGGTTCCAGTGAGACGGTGCACCTACCGAGCAGCTACGACAACGTCTACGCCAACGGCCAAGGGGAGTTCCTGCTGACCAACGACGCACTCTTCCAGCCGGGCGTCGACCTCGAATACGACGGCTCGAACTGGACGAAGATGAGCGTCGCAGGCCGCTAAGGACCGAGCACTTGGGAATGCGACTCGATCGCATGAATGGATGGGCGCGGGCCTGGGGCAAGGCTCCTAAACAACGGCCGCGGGGCGACGTAGACTGGCCCTATGAGATGGCTAGCTTCCCTCCTGCTCTTGATCATTCTCCTTGGGCTTGGTTGGCTCGCCACCCGAACGGACTCCCCGGCCCCGGCGGTCGAGCCGGCAGCGGCGCCGATCGAACCCACGGTCGCGTCCGTGCAGCCATCGCCCGTTAGCGCCCTGCCGGAGACGGGCGCCCTGCGCTCGGAGGAGCCCGCAGGGGAATCACCGACTAGCGCGGAACAACCGACTGCTGAAACCGAAGTGGCCGCGCTCGAGCCCCTGGAATCGGGGGGACTCTTGGTTCGCGTATTGGACTCGGCGGGGCAGCCATCACCGAACGTGCAAGTGAGCCTCTTCATGCGAGTCACCGGCGCC
>CAJXRJ010001000.1 GCA_913058555.1 uncultured bacterium | reverse complement strand
CGAGATCATGCCTAGTCTCGTGGGCTCGGAGATGTGTATAAGAGACAGGTCGATTTCTTCGTCTGTGGACATCGTGAGTTTCACTCTTGGGGGGCGAGCTCGAGGCTCGCGAGCGCGGCGTCTGCCGGGGGCGTGACCCGATCCTGGAAGCACACGCTTCAGGGACGGAGTTCAGGCACGGGGCGCGTTCGCGCGGGGCTTATGCAATCCCCATGGCTCGGTGAACCTGGGGCAGGACGCGAACGTCCAATTGGAGATCCCGAGCTTGCTCGGTGACCTCGACGAGATGTTCGTAGGAGGGAGCCTCCACGCCGCGAATGGGCGTCGCGGGGGCGATAAAAACAGGCAGCTCCGGGGCCCGGCGGGCGACGTCCTCAAAGAGTTCGTCGTAGGCCCGGGCCTCGGTTCCGCCGTGGACAACGACTTTGGCACAGGCACTCACGTCCTTCACCAAGTCCAAGCAGCGCCGGCGCGCGAGCTGCCAATCCGCCGGGGTCACCGGCGCGCTTTCGTTGATCGGGCTCGGGAGCGGCTCGGCGTCGGACTCAGAATCTGAATCTGAGGCATCACCGGCCGCGTGCGGCACGGCGGAAAGCTCCACGGGCGCGCCCATGTCACTCGGCAGCTTCAAGTCCAGGCTGACATGGTCGACACGGTCCAGCACCCGGGCCAGGGCTTCTGGGTGGGCGCCGGCGGTTTCCAGGTGGATGGGCCTGGGCCGAAGCATGGACCGCAAGGCGCGGATGAACTCCGGCCAGATGAGCGGCTCCCCACCGGTGATGCTGACGGGACGCGGCTCGCCAGGCTCAACCGAGGCCACCCAAAGCGCCGCTTGGAACGGCGACGCCCAACGGTCCTCTTTGGCGGGCGGCTCACCGTCGCGCCGGATCACTGCCTTGCGAGATTCAGCGAGGTCCCATGATGCAGGCGTATCGCACCAGGAGCAGCGCAGCGGACATCCCGCCAGCCGCAGGAACACCTGCGGCTGCCCCACGAACAGACCCTCCCCCTGGAAGGAGGCAAAAACCTCCATCACCGGGGCTGCGATGCGCGCGGAGGTGGTGCTCATGGAATCGGATGGGATCGCTCTTTAGATCGTTGTGCCGCTCGGTCCCGGCGAGTCGCCAGGGCAGCCGAAGCTGGCCGGGACGCGACGGGAGTCCGGGCGCCGGCGGGGCATCGTGGCCCAGCTTGGGGGCGCGCCCGAACAAGATCTGGAGACAGACCCAGAAACAGACAAGAAGCCGACCTTCGAATTCGAAGGACGGCTCGGGTGCTCACCAGGGGAGAGTTGCGGTGAACAGAGGCTCGCCTGGGCGGGGAGGCATGGGCCAAAACCACACGCGGGCGAGCGAGGGCCAGGGCCTGCCGGGTCCCGGAATCATCGTGAGATTCGGACTGGCCGAATCGCTCGAATCATGCGGAGAGCTCGGATGGCGCAGCCAAGCAGGGAAGGGGCTCAGTCGTCCTTCTTCTTCTTGGCCTTGAGCTTGAACTTGGTACGCACCTTCGGGAGGCCGTAGGGCGAGTCGCCTTGTTCCATGCGACCATCCTCCATCAGTTTGAGGAGGCGCTCTTTACGGGTGAAGACGCTGCGCTCACCCACAAGGGTGTTGACGCCGCGGAGGCTTGGGTGGATCGACATGACGTTTGGGGGTCTCGGACGAATCGAGGCGGAGGAGATTAGGGGGCCGATGCCACCACCGCCACAGCGAGGGGGGATTTTTGGGGCCGCGGGCGCCGAGGGCCTCAGCGGTAGCTTGCGATGTTGACGGTGTAGGCACTCCGGAACTCGGTCCGGTTGCTGGGTGGGACCTTAAGGCTCCGAAGGTCCAGAAGCACGTCCCCGAGGGCCGCCTTGGCCTCTGCAGCGCCTACGAAGATGAATATCCGGTCGCCATGGGGCATGGGCCGGACCACCGGGAAGTCCTTCGAGAAGAGGAAATCGTAGGCCTCGAAGGCCAGCTCGACGTTCGCCGCCGTCCTGGAATAGGTGATCGCCATGACCTGTCTCTTATACACATCTCCGAGCCCACGAGACTAGGCATGATCTC
>CAJXRJ010000999.1 GCA_913058555.1 uncultured bacterium | reverse complement strand
GGGCTCGGAGATGTGTATAAGAGACAGGTCCTTGAGGGCGGAGCCGGCGAGAACCGGAACGCACTTCATGGCGAGGGTCGACAAACGCAGGCCGCGGATGATCTCGTCTTCGGTGAGCTCAGTGCCCTCGAAGTACTTGTTCATCAGCTCGTCATCGCCTTCGGCGGCGGCTTCGATCATCTTGTCGCGGGCCTCCTGGGCAGCGGCGAGATGCTCTTCCGGCACGGGGCCTTCCAGGTACGACTTACCGCCGTCCTTCGACTCGTTGATGAACTCGATGTACTTCATCCGGATGAGGTCCACGAAGCCAACGAAGTCCTTCTCAGCGCCGATCGGCAGCTGAATCGGGACCGGGTTGGCGCCGAGGCGCTCGCGGATGGTGCCGACGGAGAACTCGAAGTTCGCGCCGATCTTGTCCATCTTGTTGATGAAGCAAATGCGCGGCACGCCGTAGCGGTCGGCCTGGCGCCAAACCGTCTCCGACTGGGCCTCAACGCCCTGCTTGCCGTCGAACACAGCGACCGCACCGTCGAGCACGCGCAACGAGCGCTCCACCTCAACGGTGAAGTCCACGTGGCCCGGGGTGTCGATGATGTTGACGATGTGGTTGTTCCACGAGCAGGTCGTAGCAGCCGACTGGATCGTGATCCCGCGCTTCTGCTCTTCCTCGAGGAAGTCCATCGTCGCGGCGCCGTCATGCACCTCACCAGTCTTGTGCACGAGGCCGGTCAAGAACAGAACCCGCTCGGTGACGGTCGTCTTGCCCGCGTCGATGTGCGCCATGATCCCGATGTTGCGCTTCATCAGGGGATCGTTTTTCTTTGCCGCGTAGGGGCGGGGGGAGACGTCCTTCTTCTCCACAGTGGTGCTCATGGGAACAGATGTGAGCGCAGTACGAGCGCTCGGCTTGTCGGCGCCGCGGGCCACACGGTCTGGTCCAGAAAGCAGGACACAGCCGAAAGGGCGCTGGGCGAGAAACGGAGAGGTGCAGATCTCGCCTGGCCCCCGCGGCGGGGGATTCCCCGCCACCCCGTGAGCGTCTGCGATCTCTGATCGAAGCGGAAAAGGTTAGGGATGGCCCCGCTGCCGTCAAGGAAGGAGCTACCAGTAATAGGGAACGTCTCGGCCGGGGGCGCCCTAAGGGGCCCTGAGGGCCATTCAGGCGGGTCGGGCCCACAGGCTCTCCCGAAGATCACCCCGGCGGTCGATTCCGCCCCAAGGACTCGTGGGCATCCACGAATTCATGGCTCGCGAAGGCCGCCATCAGCGACAAATCGCCAGCCAGGGCCGCCGCCCCAGCGATCCGTGCGAAGTCCGCCGCCATGCCGGAGCCCGCGCATCCCAGGATTCGAAGACACTCCAGCGCCGTGCCCTGGCCACTGCCCCCCCCCACGGTGCCCAGGAGCAGTGACGGAAGGGTCATCGACGCGTAGAGATCGCCCTCGGCGGTCACGTCGAAGTCCAGGAGCCCCGTGGCCGACTCGGTCACGTAAGCAGGATCCTGCCCGCAGGCTATGAAAAGAGCCACGAGCACGTTCGCGGTCTGGATGGTCCAGTTCTGGGTCCCCAGGTGGGCGAATCCCACGGCGTAGGTCCGGAGAACCCTGACCATGGCCTCGGGCGTGGTTCGGGCTCGATCCCGTAAGACGGCCGCCGGGATCGTGGCTTCCACCACAACGCTGCGACCCCGACCGTCCACCATGGCCCGCGCATTGGCGCGCTTCTCCACGTCCTGGCCGTGAACGAAACGCTCCACGGCGCCGGTGCGCTCCGCGAGGTCACGGGAGCAAAGCTCTGCCCCGTTCGCGGCCATGTTGATCCCGATCGCGTCTCCGGTTCCAAAAAGAAGGCGCAGGACGAGCCGTCGCCCCAGAACGTCGACTTCGAGGCTCTCGAGGCTGCCATGGCGAGTGATCCCGGAGACGATCCCCTGGAACCGCCCGAGACTCTCCCGCGCGACCTTGGCCCCCCGAAGGGCTCCGTCGACGTCCGGGTAGACCAACATGGGGTGCTGGGAGAGCACATCCCGCGTCACCCTGGCGCGGAAGCTGCCGC
>CAJXRJ010000998.1 GCA_913058555.1 uncultured bacterium | reverse complement strand
TCTACACACTGCATATCGTCGGCAGCGTCAGATGTGTATAAGAGACAGGGGAGGAAGTCGAACTCGAATTCGACCTGAAGCACTACTTCACCGAGGGACCGTTCGGCGTCTTCAACACGATCGCCGAAATCCCGGGGACCGAGTTCCCGGACGAGGTCGTCATCATCTCGGCGCACCTCGACTCGTGGAACGGTCCGATGTCGCAGGGAACCCAGGACAACGGCACTGGATCCAGCGTCACGCTCGAGGCCGCCCGCATCTTGATGGCCGCCGGCGTCAAGCCGCGGCGTACGATCCGCTTCTGCCTGTGGAGCGGTGAAGAACAGGGCCTGCTCGGTAGCCGTGGGTACGTGGAGAGCCTCTCCGAGGAGGAGCTCTCGAAGATCTCGGCGTGTTTTGTCGACGACGGCGGCACGTACTACCAGGGCGGTTTGTTCTGCGTGGCCGAGATGGAGCCGATGCTCACCGCAGCGACCCGTCCCGTGCACGACGCCTTCCCCAACCTGCCGATCGACATCGTCGTCCGGGACAAGATGCCCCGCGGCGGCAGCTCGGACCACGCTTCGTTCAATGGTAAGGGCGTCCCCGGCTTCTTCTGGACAGAGAAGAACCGACCCGACCTTGAAGGCATGGGCTACCGCTTTTCCTGGCACACGCAGTACGACACGCTCGAGTACGCGATCGAGGAGTACCTGATCCAGTCGGCGACCTGCTCGGCCGTGACGGCATACAGCCTCGCCATGGCCGACACCTTGTTGCCGCGCTACGTGCCTGAGCCAGAGCCCGAAGCGGCCCCCGACGCGATCGCTGAGGCCCTCGCCGCCGGAGACTTCAAGCCCGTCGATTCACCGTTGAGCGGCAAATGGGAGGGCGTCTTCACCGAGCCCGACATGCCGTTCTCCCTGTCCTTCGCGGTCGACGCGAAGGGAGAGGTGCGGGGCACGATGCAGTCCGGCGACAAGCCCCGCTTGCTCGAGAAGGGGCGCTGGGACGCGGAGAAGAAGATGCTGACGTTTGAGTACGAATCGGGCAACTTCGGCCGCCTCACGGGGAGCGCGAAGATCGGCGAGGACGGCATGCTCAAGGGCGACGTCAAGAGCGGCCCCGACTCCGATGGCTACGCCTGGGAAGCCAAGAAGAAGCCAGACGCGTAAGAAACCGGACGCGTAACAAGCACGGCGGGTGAACACGATTCACTACGACGGACGCCCGGGGGGCCTGCAGTGGACTGCGGGCCCCCCGGCTTCATTCATTCTTCCCTGACCGCACGGACGAGCCACCCCGTTGGTGCGTTCCTGGTCGCGATTGGCCCAGCCCAAGGAACCCAACGCCAGGAGGCCAACGCCAGGACCCCGGGCAAGGAGGCCGCCGGTACGGGCCCCGCTAGCGGGGCCCTCCGCCCTCGGGCCCCGGGCGATACATGTGCACGCGCATGGGCTGGTGCGTACCCCGCTGCTGGAACCAAGGGGACGGCTCGCCGTGGGCCAGGAGCCCCGCGGCCACGGCCTGATCGAGCTGCCCCTGGAGCACCCGATTCACGGGGCCCGGGGTGAGCACAACGTGGAACTCGGCTCCGGCCCCGGGGCATGTCCGCAGCGCCTCGCCGGCCGCCCACACGGCACGCTGCGCTTCGCCTTGGAGGGCCACGGGATCATGGAGGAGAAGCCCGTCGTCTTGCCCGCCCAGGTGCTCTGCGGTCGACGACGGGTACGAGAGGAAAACCACGTCCATCCCACGCTCGTTCGCAAGGTGCTCCAGAGGAGCGCGGGTGAGCGAGGTGCACAGGACAACCCAGGCCGCCCCGCCGCGGGCCGTGATCCACGACAGCAGTTCCGGCTCCGCACCGGCGCTTTTTTCGCCGCTCAACAGCGTGGCGGGCGGAGACAAACGCAGTACGGGGGAGGCGAACACGCCGATCGTCGCGGCAGAAGCAAGCACCGCAACCAGCGCTCTCTCCTGTTGGATCACGGCCCCCAGCCAGCTCGCACCAACGGCCATCAAGAGCACCAACTGTCTCTTATACACATCTCCGAGCCCACGAGACTAGGCATGATCTCG
>CAJXRJ010000997.1 GCA_913058555.1 uncultured bacterium | reverse complement strand
ACGAGATCATGCCTAGTCTCGTGGGCTCGGAGATGTGTATAAGAGACAGATCGGTCAGCTGGCGAAGGAGGGCGAGAACGTCGTGGTCGACCAGTTCGAACGCCGCGGGCTCGTGCGGGCCGCGGTGTCATCCTTTGGCATTCGGCTGACGGAAGTGCCCCGGGCCGAGCGGCATGGGGCCGTGGCGGCCGCGAGTATCCTGGCGCGGCGCGAGTTTCTCCTCGGCATGAAGGAGCTCTCCGAGGACTTCGGGATGGCCCTGCACAAGGGCGCCGGCGCTCCGGTGGACGCCGTGGGGGCAGCGCTCGTGCGCGAGCAGGGCGAAGAGGCCCTGCGTGGGGCTGCGAAGCTCCACTTCAAGAACACCCAGAAGATCTTCGCCCGCCTCTGATTCCAATCGCCAGTTCCAAGGGCCAGCTCCCGCTCGGGGTGACGGAAGTCGCGGGTGAGAAGTCGGCATGTCGGGGCTATCCGAGCATCCATGGGTTCGATCGTCAGCATCATCGCGGCCATTCTGTGCCACACGGCCGCCCTTGCCGGGTACGCGCTCGGTGGCTTTGAGGCTCCGTGGGCAGTGCCGCTGCTGGCGGGGCTTCCGTACGCCTTCGCGCGCATGACCCACAGGTCCGGTCGTGCGGGCCGCCATAAGACGGCCCAGCGATGGGTCGCCCTCACGGAGGCCTCGGGCGCCCTTGCGTTTGGTGTCTTGGTTTTGGGGCTCGGCTGGCTCGACACCGTGCGCCGCTGGACGGGGGACGCGCTCACGGCCGATTCTTGGCCGGGCGAGGCCCTCGGCCTTTCGCTCCTCCCGTTTGTTCTCTACCAGCTCTGCGCCATCGACGCGAGCGTGCGCGCCCACGGCGGCACGCCGGCCACGCGCAAGCACATGCGCGCCTTCCAGACGCGCATGTTCGTTGCGTTTGTCGTGCCGCTGACGATCTTCATCGCGCTGTCCGCGGCCATCGGAAGGAGCGAATGGATGCGCGCCCAGGTGGAACACGTGGGGCTCGCGTCGGCGCTTTTCACAGGGCTCTTCGTCGTGGGGATGGCGCTGATTCTCCCGCGGCTGATCTCGTGGTCCTGGGACACCGCGCCGTTCCCCGAGGGCCCGCAAAAAGAGCTCCTGAACACGATCGCGGAAAGGGCGGACTTCAAGCCCCGGGACCTGCGGCTTTGGCGCACCGGCAACCTGATCGCCAACGCGACGATCATTGGAGCCCGGCGCGGCGGGCACATCGTGCTCTTCAGCGACCATCTTCTTTCGATCCTCAATACCCGGGAGCTCTGCGCGGTTTACGGCCATGAGATTGGTCACGCGAAGCGCGGCCACGTCGTGGCGTTCCTGGCGTGGACGGCGGCGTTCTTCTTCATCGGGGAAGCCGCCTCGATGGAGGCACTCGGAACCTACGGGGACGCCGCAGGGACCGCGGTGGCCGCTGGCTTTGCCGCCGCTTGGTTCTTCTCCTTTGGCTGGCTCTCGCGCCGTTTCGAGCTCGAAGCGGACCTCTTCAGCCTCAAGGCCGTGGGCGACCTGCAGGCCCTCGTGAGTGCCCTCGAACGCGTGGGTGGCAGCCAACCGGGCCGCAACGGCTGGCGCCACTTCAGCGTCCAGCGCCGCGTGAACTTCCTCGGCCGCGCGGCTACGGACGACCCCTTCGTCGCGCGCTTTCAGAGGCGGCTCGGGATCTTTACGAAGCTCGGCATCACGCTAGCGCTGCTCGGTGCCGGCTTGCAGCTTACGCAGCTCGTGAACGGCCTCCCTGCGGATAGGGCCATGGCCTCGATCGCCAGGGGGCAGTACCAAAAGGCCAAGGCGCTCTCGACGGAGCTTGAGGGCCCCGGCGCGCAGGATGTGCGTGCCTTGGCCGAAGCCGCGGCGGGCATCGAGGGGCGGACCCCAGACGACGCCGCCCGGGCGCTCTCGGGGGTCCTCTCAGGGGCGCCCTTCGATGGCGCGGACGACCCCCGCCTTGCCCGAGCCCTCGCCCTCGCAAGGGTGACGGGCCTCAGGGGAGTTCCGGGGGCCGCGGACGCCGAAGGCATCCTGGCGGCTGCCGCGGG
>CAJXRJ010000996.1 GCA_913058555.1 uncultured bacterium | reverse complement strand
ACAGTGGGTTGGGGTGGATCCTCCCCGTGCAGGGCCCCGACTGACCACGACAGGCAAAGGGCACGCCCCCACCGACACTTGCGGAGATGCGTGCCCATTCTTCGAAGTCACCTTGTAACGAAACCAGGCAACGTTGGGGAAGGTCGCTTTGGCGCTACCGACCGGCTGACTCCAACGCCCGGGCGAGCGCAGGCCGAATGGTCGCCGTCCACGCCGCGTATCCCTGCGCATTCAGGTGCAGGCGATCCGCCACGAACCATCGTGGGTCCGGGCGGCCATCCGCATCGAGCAGCGCCGTTCCCGTGTCCACGAAGTAGAGGTGCGGGTCAGCGGCGCATCGGGCCGCGATCAAACGGTTGGTCTCGGTCACCCGAGCTAGGTGACGTTCGCGCGCCGGAGTCGGACTGATGGAGATGTAGAGGACCGGGACCCCGTGCCCGAGGGCACGGAGGCGCTCCACCAGGTCCACGAATCGCTCCGCAATCCACTCGGGCTCCCGCGGATCGTCGCCAGCGATGTCGTTGGTCCCCGAGAACACGACGAGCGCGCGGGGCTGCAGGCCATCGAGGACCGTGTCCAGCCAGTACACCGCATCGAAGATCTTCGAGCCGCCGAACCCGTGGTTGACCACCGGGGTCGGGGCCATGTCCTCGGCCAGGGTCGCCCAGCGCCGGATGCTCGAGCTACCAAGGAACACCACCGGCTCCCGGTGATCCGGCCGCGCAGCCACGGACCGGCGTATCTCCTCCGCCCATCTCGAGGGGTCCTCCCCAGCGAGAACCGTGACAGGCCCGGGGCGCGGCAACTCAGCGGGCCCGTGGGCGCAGCCCGCAACGAGCAGAAGGGCGAAACTGAGTCCGAAGTGCCATGGGCGCCCCGGAGAGGGGCGCTGATGACGAGGGTGCTGCTCATCCATCGCCCAACAGTAGCGCCACTGCGCAGCGGCGGCGCTTCGGCCATCTGCGAGCCGTGGCATCCCCCGTGATTTCCCTATGTCGGGCAGGGCAACGACCGCCCCAGGGGGCCTGATGCGCGTCACAGGGCCCTTGGCCCCGGGAGGCAGGCGGCGACACCAGTCCTGCGGATCTAAGAACGGCCGAGCTGAGCAATACTCAAGACCCTCGCAGCCGGGTGATTCGGCCCTGAGAAAGTTTCCGGCCCCTCCTGAAACTATTTCATCAGCCAGTACACCCAGGGGACGGACCCGCCCTGCTTCTCCCATTGGGCGCGCCGCCTGATCGTCTCTGATTCCATATTCACCCCCCATGAGATCCAGAATTCAACTGATGCTATCCGCCCCCTGTATCGCTTCGCCGTCGCTCTTTTTGGCGCTTGCGGCGGCCGCCGCTGCCAGCCCCCAAACGGGTTGGGACCTTACGCCCCTCAGCCTGAACCTTGACGGCATCCAACCGAGCGTGGCCGTCAAGAAGCTCCTGGTTGGAGACCTGAACGAGAGCGGTGTCCCGGACATCGCGGCCCTCCAGGACGGCAAGATCGAATTGGCGATCGACCCCTCGTGGGCAGAGGCGTCCGTCAGCGTCAATGGAACGGTGAACGATGCCGAAGTGATGCGCGCCCACCCGAACATGGGCAAAGACATCCTCTTTGCCGTGACGGCAAGGGGGGTCGAGCAGATCTCCTTGACCCGCAACGGTCACGTCCTCGAATCAGCGTCAGCGATTGTGGAAGGCTCGCTTGCGGGAGCACTGCACATCGGATCGGGAGACCTGGACGGTCTCGGAAGCGACGACATCTTCGTCGTGGACTACACGGACAAGGACGTTTGGGTCCTGGCTGAGAGTTCTGGAAGCTACGTGCTGGAGGCCTCCTCACGCTTCAGCACCATCGGCACCGTAGACGACATCAAGGTCTGCCGATTCGATGCCGCCCAAGCCCCCTTCTTCGTGGCCTCCACTTCCCTTGGGCTGGAAGTCTTCAGCTCCGCGGGGGTACCGATGGCCACCTTCGCCGAATCAGCGTCCCGTTGGGCGCTGATTCGGCGAAGGTGGCCATCGGTACCTGTCTCTTATACACATCTGACGCTGCCGACGATATGCAGTGTGTA
>CAJXRJ010000995.1 GCA_913058555.1 uncultured bacterium | reverse complement strand
TGTGTATAAGAGACAGTTGAGGGAGGGGGCAGGGCGAGGCCCTCCGTGATTCACCTTTCCCTGGCGAGCCGCTCGATGGAGCGAATCCCCGCTTCCATGCGGAGCCTCGCGGCCGTATTCGCCGAGTGCACCGTCGTGATCGGGGGCTGGAAACCGCGCACGGCGACGGCCTCCTCGAGCCACAGAACCACGTCGTAGCCCGTGCCGCGCTCATCATCGCCGAGGTCGTGGTCGAGGCTGAGATGCGTGACCTGGCCGGTCTCCAGCCATCGGACGACTTCATCGGGCCAAAAGGCCCTGGTCCAGCCCTCGGGCGTCGCTCGTTCGTCGTCCAAGTAGACCTTCATCGCTTCGTTTGGCTCGGCGCCACGTGGCAGAGCGTGCAGCTTGTCATTTTCGAACGGAGGATCTCCTCGGAGCTCATGCCGCAGCGCTCGAAGACGCGCAGGATCACGCGTTCCGTAGCGCCGGAGATGACTTCCGTTTTGGTGGGCCTCGCCACGAAAGGGCCGCAGGCGACTTGGACCGCGTCGATCTCGCTGGGGACGCCCCGCAGGAGGTACCGCCCGGGGCCAAGGGCTTGAAAGTCCGAGGTCCGCAAGGACAAGCCCTTCGGCTGGGGCAGCGCCTTTGGCCAGAGAGCCCGGTGGGGGTGCGGCGCTTCCCCGGGGCCCGCGGCGAGGTTGTCTTCCCCCGACGCGATGACCGGGTAGGCGAACCCCCGTTCGCCGAGGGTCGCCCCGAACCTCGGTGCGGGGACGAGGGCGTCGGTGATCACCAGGTCCGCCGCCCAGGACCGGAGCGTCATGGGGGCAGAGTACATCTGCCCCTTCTCTACCCAGCTGCCCTCGAAGGGCATGCCGTCCTTGTCCTGGAGCACCACCTCGATGTCCTTGTCCGAGATGTCCAGCTCAACCCATGCCGCGCCGCCCGCCGCAAGGGTCACCCCCCGGGTCGCTAGCACGTGCCCGGCCCCGTTCATGAGCAACAATCGGTGCGGCCCACCCACGAGTCGATCGATCAGGAACGGCTTGCCCGGGACGGCTGCCATGCGCGTTTCGCCCTTCCCGTGTCCGCACGTCGCGCACGCGCTCGGCTCCGTTCCTGCGCCATTCACCGGCACGGCGCTCCCGCTCTCACAGCAGATCCCCGGGCTCCGGCCTGTGCCGACAAGCCTCAGGGTCAATGAGTGCCCGTGGAGCGCAGGTTCGACGTGCACGATGCCTTCGATGACCCCGCTGCCCGGTTGGAGGAAAACCGTCCCCACGGAGCACTCTTCCTCGGAGCGGATCGTCACCTCACCGACTTCGAGTACGTCGTATCCGTCGGCTTGGACAAACACGCCGTAGCGGCCCGTGGGGATGGCATCGATCAGCCCGCCTTCGGCCTCCCATCGCCGTATGGCTTGATCGTCTTGGAGCGAAATCACCGGGTGCTCGATCGGGTTGCGGGTGACCGCGTCCGCGACCTGAATGCGCAGGGAACCGGGCTCCGCTTCCGCGGGGGGTGGTGAGGCGACCATCTCTGACCGCTCGACCCTCGAGGCTGCGGTGGATCGTGGGGCCGGGCTTTTCGAGTCCGGACGCACGAACTCCGTCCCGGATCCGCCGTGGCCGCCGGCGACGTCGCCATTCCAGCTGACCTCGATCTCCGCGCTATCGGGCGAGCCACCCCCGGCTCCGCGGAGCTTGGCCGCGCCCCCCGTACCGAGCGCAAGGAGTAGGAGGCCTGCGCCGCAGCACAAGAGCTTCATGTTCAAGGTCATCGTCAGCGCTCCCGCCGTAAGGGCCATCTTGCCCGCCACTGGATTGGAAAGGCATCGAAAGGAGGGCGCCGCCACCAAGGCCCATGCCGCGCGGGTAGACGGATCGGAATCACCAAGGTCTCGCCGCAGTCTCTCCAGCGCACGGTGGAGGCGGTTCTTGACCGCTTTCACATCGAGGCCAAGCTCGCCTGCGATGGCCTTTGGCGCCATCCCCTCCCAGTACCGCAGCTCAACGACCTGGCGGTAGGAGTCGGGCAAAGCCTGTCTCTTATACACATCTGACGCTGCCGACGATATGCAGTGTGTAGA
>CAJXRJ010000994.1 GCA_913058555.1 uncultured bacterium | reverse complement strand
GATCATGCCTAGTCTCGTGGGCTCGGAGATGTGTATAAGAGACAGCTGCAGGAGCAGATCACCGAAGTGACGCTAGCGGAGCGCAGAGTCGACTTGGAGAACGACATCCGGCGGGCCCAAGCGCTGCCGGACTCCAAGCCACCGAAGCGAGCCAATCTCCCGAGTGACTTCGAAACCGCCGACGACGTGTGTTCCGGATGCCAGGTCGAGGTCGTCGCGCTCGAACCGGCCCAGGATGCATTCTGGACGGACCTCTTCGTATACGACCGCTCGGTCGCATTCGACCCCGGGGACGGCGAAGGGAAATGGCGCCCGGGCGTCTTTGCGTTCTACGGATCGGCCCTCGACCAACGCTTCACTGGCGGTGGGCGTGAAACGCTCAAGCTGCTCGCCGAGCGCATTGGCGAGATCGAGCGAGCGATGCCCGAGCCCTATCCATACGCCCATGGAGTGGCGGATGTGGCCGTGCCTCGCGACGTGGAACTGCAAGTGCGCGGGAATCCCTTTCGCCTCGGGGCGCCGGTGCCGCGGCGCTTCCCGGAAGTGCTCGACGCCGCGGGCGCTGCGCCATGGCGGGATGGGAGCGGCCGCAAGCAACTCGCGCAGGCGCTCACGCAACAGCCGCTCTTCGATCGAGTGATCGTCAACCGCACTTGGCAGGCGCTCCTCGGTAGGGGCATCGTCGCGAGCGCGAGCAACTTTGGGCGAACGGGCGACGCACCGAGCCATCCAGAGCTGCTCGATTGGCTTGCGCATCAGTTCCGATCCGACGGTCGGTCACTCAGATCTCTGCAGCGTGCGATCGTGATGAGCGCCACGTATCGCCAGTCATCGGCAAGTGGCGCGGAGCCATTCGCCCGCGATCCAGAGAATCGTTGGCTCTGGCGCGGGCCGCGCAGGCGCATGACGGCGGAGGAGATTCGCGATTCGGTGCTCGCTGTCGCGGGACGCCTCGATCGCACCCTCGGCGGCGCGTCGGTTCGGCTCGAGCCTACCGTTCGCCGGCGCGCCCTCTACGCGCACATCAGCCGCTTTCAGATGCATGAGTTCCAAGCGCTCTTCGATGTGCCTAGCCCAAGCGCCACGAGCGCGGGACGGTTCGAGTCGGACGGCCCAACGCAGCAGCTATTCTTCACGAACAGCGAATTCATCGTGGTCAACTCCGAATCACTGGCCCGTTCCGTAGGGCCAGCCCTGTCGGCGCGCAGATGGATCGAGCAGCTCTATCGCCGCGTGCACGGCCGTTCGCCGGTGGATGCCGAGATCGAAGCGGCTCTCGACTATCTCGGCGAAGAGGCACGGCTCGCGTATCGCGAGTCACGGGCCCAAGCGGCAGCTGTGGCCGTGCCGGCCTCGGACGAGGCATCGGCGGACCCATCGCCGGAACCTGAAGCGGCAACGGATCGCACGCCCCACGGACGCTTCGCTGCGGCGCTGCTCGGATCGACCGAGTTCCTCTACATCGACTGACCCCGCTATGAACGACCGCAACGCAACAACTGAACGGCAGCGTGGCCAGATCTCCCGTCGTGCCGCACTCCGCGGCGCAGGAATGGGCTTCGGGATGCTCGCGCTCGCTCGCCTCGCCCGCGGTGCATCGCAAGAGGATGCCCTGGCGTCACAAGGCCAACGACCATTCGACCACGCCCCCAAAGCGAAGGCCGTGATCTTCCTGATGATGAACGGCGGCCTCTCCCACGTGGACAGCTTCGACCACAAGCCGGCGCTCGACAAGTACCACGGGAAGGAAGCGACCAGTGACGTGCGCCTCGAAAGGCGAAGGGGCACCATCATGCGCAGTCCCTTCGAATTCAAGCGCTACGGTGAGTGCGGCGCGGCGATCAGCGAGCTCTTCCCGCATGTCGGCAAACACGCGGATCGCCTGTGCTTTATGAAGTCGATGCACACCGACGTGCCGAATCATGAACCGTCGCTCTTGATGATGAACACCGGCCACGGCCAGATCGGCCGTCCGAGTCTCGGGTCGTGGCTGACTTACGGCCTCGGCTCGGAGAATGCCAATCTGCCGGGGTATGTCTGTCTCTTATACACATCTCCGAGCCCACGAGACTAGGCATGATC
>CAJXRJ010000993.1 GCA_913058555.1 uncultured bacterium | reverse complement strand
ACTCGTTGGGGAGACCACCGCCGGTGCCGAGGCCGCCGTCCATACTTCCAAAGGCCCCGACGGCTCCGTCGTCAAGTTCAGCGCCTGGCCCATGGTCGAGCCCGGTCGGGAGCCGTTCCAAGCCAAGGGCGTCTTGCCCGACCACTCCATTCCCTTGACCATCGAGAACGTGCGCAAGGAAGGCTTCGGGCCAGCCGTTGAACGTACGCGCCGCGCGCGCTTCGCCAAGGCCCTGGAGCTCGCCGGGGCCCCCGAAGGCGACCTCGACTCACTGATGGCGCTGGTCGCCCATTCGCAAATTCCAGAAGTGACGACGCCGGCGCCTAAGAAGTAATCCACGCGTCTGGGCAAGGCCCAGGCCTAGCGGAGCTTCTCCTTGCTGATGGCGGTCAGGCCCGTGCGGCTCACCGCAGAAACGGAGCTCGTGAGCCGGATCAGACCTTGGTTCTCAAGGGATCCCCCCCCCTTGATCATGTGATGCAGGGGCGCGCGGTTCGCAACCTTGGGGGCGTGTTCACCGTGGGTCCACTGCCGAACGCTGACATCACACTTGTCGCCGTTCACGCGATACTCGACGTACGCCGAGGCGCTGCTCGCGGTGAAGCTCTTGTAGAGGTCATAGCCGCTGATCTTCCCGGTGTACCGCAGGGCGGTTGCGTAGGCAACCAGCTCCGCTTTCCATTTGGCGCGGTACTCCTTTTCGACGAACTGGCCCACTTTGTAGCCACGTTGGTTGTTGCCGATGAAGGAGGACCCGTAGAGACGCGTGCCCGTGCCGCTTCCCCCTGAAACCCCGTTGACGAATCGCGAGAAGAGCGTCCCGCTCGGACCCCAACGCTCGTCGCCGCTATTGCCTGCGACGTGGAATCCGTAGAGGCCGGCGGCAGTCTGAAAGACAATGGCGTGGCAGCCTTGGATGCTGGGGAATCCAAGGGCAGTGTCGTCGAAGGCAACTTCGTGTTCGAGCAGGTACTTCAAGGGTGCAGTGGTGGTTGGCGACAGAAAGACAGTGATCGCGGAGTGACTCGGATGGAACCCGGACGGAGAGAGTCGGCCCAGGGCCCGTTTGCAGGCGTCGTGACCTACCCGTGACGGGCCGCGCCGCGCCGTGAACTCTACACTGCCCGGATGATCTCGATTCGAAAGACCACGGCCTTAGCCATCACTTTATCGCTTGCGTTTTCCTCGTGCGCCGCCACCGAGCCCGCGGTCTCCGTGGAGGATTGGACGCCTGAGAAGATCCTGTTCCCACCGAACTTTGCACCTCACTTTGGAATGGGAGAAGAGAACATCCTTTTCGCCCCTGGCATGTTCAAAGTAGGAGACGAGGGGTTTTGGTCGTACGCGCTCGTGATCGACGTGGATCAAGCCCTGGACACGAAAGGCACAACGACGCAGTTCCTCGAGGACTACTACGACGGCCTGCTGCGGCTCGTCGGAAAGAACCGAGACCGATTCGTCCCCGACCCAGCAACCGTCAAGCTCGTGGAGCTGGGCGAGGGTCAGGACCGGAGCTGGGAAAAGAAGCACTACGAAGGCACGATCTCGATCCTCGACGCCTTCGTAACGGGGGACCGGGTCGACCTGATCGCCGACGTCGCCGTGGAATCGCTGGACGACGGCCGCACTCACATGGAGGTCATGGTGAGCCCGCAACAGAGGGACCATCCCATCTGGCGCTCCCTTGCCGCGGCCATCACAGAGCTTCGCGACCTGGATCCGGGGTCCTGAGCGCCGCGTATCCAGCCCTGGGGATCTGGAACCACACTGCGAGCGCAGTGAATTGGTCGGGGTGAGAGGATTTGAACCTCCGACTTCCGCAACCCAAATGCGGCGCGCTACCAGACTGCGCCACACCCCGACCGAGGGCGGGAGTTTAGCCCGAAGGACTCCCCAGCGCCTCCCCCCGGACGGGAAGAAAGAGGAGCGACCCGCCGGGGAGCCCGGCAGGGGGGCGTCCCGAGGCGGGTCCTGCCCCAGAGTCCGGAGGCACGACGGGCTCCACTGCTATCGTGGGAGCGAAACCCAACCCCAGCGCCTGATATGCCGACCCTCTCCCCCACGCCGCTCGCCCTCGTCGTCGCC
>CAJXRJ010000992.1 GCA_913058555.1 uncultured bacterium | reverse complement strand
CGAGCCGGTCGACCGTCGAGGGCGGTCGGGCGACGACGGGCTCGTGGCGCAGGTGACGCCGAAGGTCCGCGGCGAGGGCTGCCGCGTGTTCGTACCGGCGGCCGGGTTGCTTCTCGAGCGCCTTGGTGGCGATGGCGTCGAGGTCGCCACCGAGCCCCGCATCCACCGATACGAGCCGGATCGGATCGGCGTCCGCGATCGTTCGCAGCGCGTCGGGCAAGGGCCTGCCCACGACGTCGTAAGGAAGCGTTCCTGTCAAAAGCTCAAAGAGCAGGATGCCAAGCGCGTGAACATCGGTCCGTTCGTCGACGGCAGTGCGGCCGCCGGACACCTGCTCCGGGCTCATGTGAGTGAGCGTGCCGAGCAAGGCTCCGGGGGACGTCTGCAGCGTTTCCAGTCCTCCGTCGGCCCCGGCCGTATGAGCCACCCCGAAATCAACGACCTTCGGATGCCCTTCTTCGTCCACGAGGACGTTACTGGGCTTGAGGTCACGGTGTACCACGCCCCGTTGGTTGGCAAAAGCAACGGCGTCGGCCACCTCGGCAACGAGCTTCACGATCTCTCGTCGGTCGAGGCCGTTCCTCATCACGTGTTCCGTGATCGGCTCCCCGTGGATCAACTCCATGGAGATAAACGGAACGGTCCGCCCACCTAGCTCGGCGCTTCCGGCCTCGAAGATCTGCGCAATGCCCGGGTGCGCGAGCGAGCCCAAGATCTCGGCTTCGCGGCGGAAGCGCGCGAGCACTTCGCTGGACCCCAATGAGGGGTGCAGGATCTTGAGCGCGACGCGGCGCCGGGGCGAATCCTGCGTGGCCTCATAGACGGTGCCCATGCCACCCGAAGCGATGGCCCGCGTGATCCGATAGGACGCGATCTGCTTCCCGACGTTGGGGTCTTCACCCGGGGCCGCCCCGCGGAGGTCGAGCGCGGGACCGGCCACGGGATCGAGGAAGCTGTCGTCCTTCGCATACGCCGCCAGCATCCTGTCGATTTCACGCCGAGGCTCTTCGTCGAGGCCAAGACCATCGACGAAAGCGGCGCGCTCTGCCTCGGGACGTTCCAGGGCGGCGTGGAAGCAGCCGATGAGATGGTCGAAGCCTTGTGTCATCAGCTGGATTCTGCCGGTCTCATTCGCAAGCGCAGCCAGGCCCGGGCCGAAGCCCAGTCCCTGTTGACGGTACGCTCCGGGAAGCCCAGCAGGCCCGCAATCTCCTCGATGGAGAGACCCACGAAATAGTGCAGCTTGACGATCAACGCGAGATGCTCGTCTTTCTTGTCCAAGGCAGCTAGTGCCCCGTCCATGGAACCGGCCGTTGAGAGCGCGTCGTCGGCACGGCGACCACTGCACGGGAGCTCCTGGACGCGGCGCATGGCCTCCGCCGCTGCCACGAAAAAATGTGCCCGATCCGATGATGATGACTCGCGCGTGACTTCGCCTGGCCCGGTGCTGACACCGACGTGCGTCGATGCCATGCGAGCGCGGGCGAGCTGCCGCAGCTCTAAGTAGATACTCTTCATCAATCGATCGGTCGGGTCTTTCAAAATGGCCTCAGGCCTCGCTCTACTGGAGCGAGATCGACACCGCGTCGGAGAAGTTGCTCGTCGCGATGGGATTGCTGTCGCGGTACCAGAACTGGAAGACCCAGGTGTCGCCAGGGGCTGCGGCAACGGGCGGGCTAAGCGGAAGTGTGCTGAGGTCGATGGGTAGAGTAGCCACCGGACCTTGGAGGATCTGAGACGGCTCCGTGAAACGGCCGACGACGCCCGACAAGCAGAGAGTCCCCTGGCCGCCGGCGAGCGGCACGAATCCGGTGCTGCGACCCAGAACGAAGATTCCAAAGGAACCCGGTGGCACACCCTTCGCGGTGAGCGTCAGCTCGTTGGCCGAGACGTTGGCCCTTCCCGTGAGGTGGATCGAAGCCGGCAGGCCGGTGGAGTTTGGTACCGCGGGCGAGCAGATGCGCGTCCCAAAGTCTGGCTCGAACAGATCCACTTCGTCTCGCGCGGAGAAGGTCCTCGCCCCGCCGGCGAAGAGCGCGATGTCCCCCACGGTGACCGCCGTGGCGCCGGCGCGTGCGATGGCCAT
>CAJXRJ010000991.1 GCA_913058555.1 uncultured bacterium | reverse complement strand
CACTGCATATCGTCGGCAGCGTCAGATGTGTATAAGAGACAGGCCTATTCCAAAACCCCAAAGCTCCCCGAATCGCGCTGATCTCGTGCGGCCTCGCAGGGATCCTCCTCATGGGCGTCCCCTGTGGACGCGAGGACTCAGACAACCCAGACGGAGGCCCCCCGCCCGCCGTCACGGCCTCCTTCGTTCCTTCGAACGTACGCGTCGACCCGGACATCCGCGCCGTGGACGCTGCCACCCTGAGCCTCGAGGGCATTCCCGGCACATTCGTGTTCGTGGGCGGTCAGCAGTGGCTCGACTACGAAGACGGCACGGCGAGGCTCGTCGCCGAGCTCGCCGACGTCGGAGACCGGGAGCGACGCTTTGAGATGGTCATTCGAGCCACAGGGCCGGGTCAAGGCGCGGACGACCTCGCGCTCCTCCTCAACCCGGACGCCTACCTCACCGCCGGCGGCGACATCGATCCGGCCCTTTGGCGCACGTTCGGTGCGCTCACGGGAACGCTGACGGGCCTGCGGGAGCTCGACGGCGTGGTCTTGGGCCTCAACCTCGCCACCGACGGCGTCCTTCAAATCGGAGAGGGCGCCAACAACGCCAATCCGTACTTCGGAGCCTACGCCCCCCTTGCGTGGACGCTCTCCAGCGGGCCCGGCCTGCCCGCGGGCGGAGACGCCACCCTGTCCTTCACCCTCCAGGCCGACACGATCTCGCGGGCCTCCGCCGCGCTCTCGGAGATGCCGTTCAACGGCCAGTCGAGCCGCCACGCCGTCACCCTGCCTGGCATCGCGCGGCCCCTCGTCTTCAGCGCGGGTGGCCAGTTCACAGAATCCCCCGACGGCACGGCCCGTCTCGCCGGCGTCCTCGTCAACCCGGACGACCCGGCGCAGTCCTTCCACATGGACCTGCGCCTCTCCGGCAAGGTCGAACCGGGCGATGCGTCGTTCCCGCCGGCGGGTAGCCCCAAGCTCGAGCTCACGTCGCCCTCCTACGTCGACAACGGCGGACCGATCGACCCGGCCACCTGGTTCTACTACGAGGACTTCGCCGGCACCCTCATTGGGCTACGCGGTATGTCCGGCGCGACCCTCGAGATCGTCCGCCGCGGCCCGGCCTTCCAGTTCGGCTTTGGCGCCAGCGGCAAGAACTCCCGCTTCGGCGGTGCTGGCTGGCTGACCACCACGGTCGTCTCCCAGCCCACGGCGGGCGCGGGCCTCAGCGACACCGGCGGCGACATCAACATCGACCTGGACTCCAGCGGCATCTCCTCCTGCGCCCTCGCGGCCAACAAGGACGAGCTCGTCTCCCGCTACAGCGGCGGCCACGCCTTCTGGCTCCCCGGCCTCGCCACGGACTTCATGTTTGAGCCCGGCGCTTCCCTCGTGGAGCGCGCGGACGGCACCGCACGCCTCTCGGGCACGATCGCGTCGGCGTCGACCCCGGGCCTGCGGTTCCTCGCCTCCGTCGACCTCGCGGACCGCATCGACCCCCAAGGCCCCGGCCACGCCCCCCAGGGCAGCCCGAAGCTCGAGCTGCACGACGCGGCCTACGTCGCCAACGGCGGCTCCGTGGACCCCACCGGCTGGCATTACTACGGCACGTTCCGCGGCATGCTCACCGGCCTGGCCGGCCTGCGCGGCGCGGTCATCGAAATCGAACGGCGCGGACCTGCTTTCCAGGTGGGCTTCGGCGCCAGCGGTAAGAACCAACGCTACGGCGGATCGGGATGGCTGGAAGTGGCCGTCACCGCCCAGCCCCTCGAAGGTCCCCAGCTCCCGAGCGGGCTGACCTACGGCGACATCAACATCGACCTCCAGGACAACTGCAGCGTCTGCGCGAGCAGCGCCATCAGCGACGCCCGCCTGACGACCGCGAACAGCTTCCACGCGTTCTACTTGCCCGGCATTGCAAACGACTTCGTCTTCGAGCCGGGGGCCCGGTTCGTCGAGCTTTCCGGGGGCACCGCTGCCCTCACCGGCGTCATCAACAGCCCCTCCCAAGGGGACGGCTGGCGCTTCCTTGTCAACGTCGAGTTCAGCGACCGCGTGGACCTGTCTCTTATACACATCTCCGAGCCCACGAGACTAGGCATGATCTC
>CAJXRJ010000990.1 GCA_913058555.1 uncultured bacterium | reverse complement strand
CCCTTGAGATCCTCGGGAACCAGGAGGAATCGGTCGCAGGATTGGTCCTGAAGGAGAACGACCTGGACGGCGCTCGACCCGAGCACGCGGGCCAGGAGCTCGTCGTCATTGGGGGCGTGGTAGAGGAAAAGGGGAACCGTTCCAAGCACCCGCTCCGCCACGGGTCCGTAGACGGGCTCTCCGGCTTCCCCCGTCTCAACGGACATCACCGTGAACCCACCGAAGTAGTAGACGGCGCGATAGAAGTCGAGCACGACCGTCGCCAGGGGGAAGCGCTGCGGCAGCGGGTGCGTGTCGTAGATCGTGGCAAAGCCGGCGCGGCGACAAGCGGATAGATGGAAAGGGTCTTCACCTTCGAGGAACACACGCTCGGAGAGCCCGTGCTGGTCCACGTGGACCCGAAGCCGCCCGAGCGCATCGTCCAGGCCAGAGTCACTAAGGTGACGGAGCTTCTTCCAGTCCAACCAATAGAAGCCCTGATGACCCGTCGCCTCCCAAAGCTCCGAGAGCATGAGTAGCTTCCCGTCCTTGAGGTTGTAAGGGCGGTCATGGGACACCACGAAATCGCCCATCTCCGTGTCGTAAAATACGTCCACCTCAACGCCTGTGGCACCGCGCTCAAACGCGCGGGTCACGGCCTCGATGGAGTTCTGGCTCCCCCCGTTGGAGATCCCCTGCCCATCGAGCACGAGCCCGCGCGTGGACCAAATGTGCTGATCCCCCCATGGCGCCGTGAAGGCCCTGCGTCCCGCCAGGCCGAGGTCCACCACAAGCGTCATCGCAATGAACCCGCACATGCACAGGGACAGGGGCGCGACGAACCACCCAAGCACAAGGCCCCCGCGGCCGCGGGTCCGGCGACGAGAGAGCCCCCACAGGGCGAGCACCGTGACGACGACAAACGCGATGGAGGACGTGCGGTCCGATAGATGCCCAGGCGCCACCGACAACGACGCGATCTCCAGGGAGGCGAGGGCCGCCGCGAGGACCAACCAGGGTCGGGCGTTTGGGCGGTGGCCGGGGGAGAGCACCTTATCTTGGGGCTCGTCCGCCCGTGAACTCGTGGATCGCACGCTGCGTCTACTGTGGGGTGAGGATCGACTGAGCCGCGTCCACGACGGATTCGACTGAGATCCCCGTCATGCAGCGGTGATCGATCGGACAACGATCTAGGTGACATGGACGACAGCCCACGTCAGCGGTGAGAATGCGTTGGTGCTCGAGGTGGTGATCCGTGAAGGCGCGGTCGGTGGGCCCGATCGGCACGACCAGCGGCTTCCCGAGGGCGACGGCCATGCTCCTTGGCCCCGTGTCATTCGTGAGGACGAAAGCAGAGCGTGCGAGGAGCGCGGCGAGGCCGCCGAGGGAAACGGTGGGCTGGGTCAAAACGGTGACCCCAAAGCGGGCACGGTCCGCGACCTCGGCGGCGAGGAGCTCCTCCCCGGGGCCAGGTGCGATCACCGGAAGCCATCCGAACCGCTCGTGGAGCCGGTCCGCCGCCCCAGCGAACGAGGCCGCAGGCCAAGCCTTGGCGGGGCCAGCGGCGGCGCCGATCACAAGGGACAAGAGCTGCGCGTCCCTTGGTATGCCCGCGCCGCCAAGGCGAGCCCCTATCTCCTGGACCTTCGCCGGCGTCACCGGAACCGTCATGTCCGCGCCCTGGTCCGGCGCGCCCAGGGAACGGGACAGGATGAGGTAGCGCTCGATCATCGAAAAACGAGCGAGGGCGCCGGTGGCCGCGCGGACGCGGGGGACGCCGTGGGTCAAAAGGCGGCCGCGGGCCCAGGTGTGGAACGAACCCGCGCGCACGGGGATGCGGGCCATGGCGGCGAGGAGGGCCGCGCGCTCGGATTCGGCGAACAGGACGGCCCAATCGAATCGGCCCCGGCGGAGCGCCCGGGCGGCGCGCCATGTGGGCGCGATGCCCTTGTCCGGGGACGGAAGAAACTCATCGATGAGGCCGGAGTCCACGACGAGCTCGGCAAGATACCCCTTGCCCTGGGCCGAAATGTGAGCGTTTGGGAACCGCGTGCGCAGCGCACGCAGTGCCGGCGTGCACATCACCACGTCGCCCACCCAATTCGGTAGCGCCACGTA
>CAJXRJ010000989.1 GCA_913058555.1 uncultured bacterium | reverse complement strand
CGAGATCATGCCTAGTCTCGTGGGCTCGGAGATGTGTATAAGAGACAGCTGCTTGCCCTCGTGAACGATGACTTCGCCATTCGAAAGCGGAAGGACATTCTCGATGCTGGCAAGCCGCGCCTCGGCATCGGCCGCATTGCCTGGCACGAGGGGCTGCAAGGTGACGAACCGCCGTTGAAGGTAGTCGAGACCGTGGAACTCCGTGCCCATCCAAAGATCTGCACCGTCCGCCGCAAGCAAGCAATTGACCCGGCGGATCGTGCCCGCCCCGTCGGTGGGGCTTTGGATCACCTCAAAGGAAAGCTCCGTCCGATCCGGTCCCGCTGCCATCATCGAGAAGACGCCCTTGCTCGAAATCACGAGGCGCTTGTCCGGCCCTCGCGTGAGCTCCTCCTCCATGAGGATGGACCCGAAAGAGATCGTCTCTTGGCTACCTCCGCTGAGGGGAACCAGATCTCCCTCCTCGGTCAGAGACCAAACGCCCCCATCAAAGCCCGTCGTCACCCAGGTCGCGGAGCGGTCATCGACCCGGTCGAACCCCTCGGGTCCACCGCAGAAGACGCCGTTGGGGGTCGAGACCCAGAGCTGGCCAGCGGGGTCTTCGGTAATCCGAGTGGGCGGCCCGATGGGGATCACGCCCGCCGACTCCACCACCTCAAGTCGCCCGCCTGAGTAGCGCCCGAGTCGGTTCCCCACGAGCCAGATGTCGCCGTTGCTGCTTTCGAGGATCTGGTGCACGGAACGGAGAGCCTCCGGCGCACAGATCGCCTGGAACTGGCCTTTCTCCAGCACACTCGGCGCGGTTTCGTCGGCACCGATCCATGTTCTCCCCCGGCGGTCCGTGAGCAACGCTTGGATTCGATCGCCGCCGAGCCCAGGCGTCTCCGACGCGAGGAAGGACTCAAACCTCGATCCGTCGTAGCGCGCAAGCCCAGCGGTCGTGCCGACCATGAGGAACCCGCCCGCGTCGAAGCACAGGGCCAGGACGGAACTCGAGGGCACTCCCTCCGTGGCGGAGATCGTGGTGCGGGTGTAGGTCGGGCCGGGTACCCCCGCGAGGTCTTGCGCTCCACGCAAAGGCGTGAGGAGCGGAATGCAAAGGGGAGCTAGGGCGGACAGGTTGGCGAGCATGGGGCGGATCCCGGGGGACGGGCGCCCCTAGAGCGTAGCAGGCACCACCCAGGAAATTGCCTAGCGCCTTTCCCTGATAGCTAGCGCCGCACCCGCGGGATCTTCCAGCTGGTGAAGAACCCTGAAGCCTGGCTGAGGACGTTCTCCCCGGTTTCGGCGATCAACAGTTCGAGCTGGTCGTCGGAACTAAGCTGGTAGTCAGGACGAGTGACCCACGACCCGCCCGGCCGAGTTTCGCGGTAGGTCTCCTTGTATCGGAGTCGAGAGGCTTCCGCAAAGGCCCCAAGGTGCCCTGGCCCGCGCTGCCGCAGGAAAGTGCACATCCCCCAAGCGATCGCCGCCTGCTGATCGTCCCAAGTGTTGCGCCTCCATTCGGCGAACTCCTCCATCCGAAGGGGGGCGTCCTTGCGCCTCTTGAAGAGTGATCGCAGCTCGGACTTCCATCCCTTGTGCTCCCCCACGCCGACGAACTCGTAGCGATAGGGAAACGCATAAATGTCGCCGAGAACCTCCTGCTCCAAGAGCCACGCGGTCCCCAGGGAGAACCACACCGGCTGGGGGCCGAACGAGCGGTAGAGAAGCAACCTCGAAAGCCGGTTGACGAGCTCGTTCTCCGAGCGCCAGACCTTACCGATCTCAAATCCACTGGGCGCTGCTTGCCACGCCGCAGCGGAGAGCCGACCCTCGGCGAATCCAGGATGCTCGGCCTTGGCCGTGGCCCAACTCGAAAGCGCAGGATCGACGGCGCCCGCCGCCTCGACGAGGGAGGCGTAGTCGGCCCGTGATTCGATCTCAAAGAGCATGACTGGAGACGTGTCCGGCTCGTGATCCCCCTGCCCCCATTGGGCCCGGCGGAAACGCTCCTTCGACCCGGTGCGATCCGGGGGCGAGAGAATCTCGTCAAAGGCCGCGAGCGTCGACTCGACCACTTTCATCCGCCGCTTCCCCAGCTTTGCGGAACGGGTCACGAGAACGACCCG
>CAJXRJ010000988.1 GCA_913058555.1 uncultured bacterium | reverse complement strand
CGGCCCCACTCCCCGGCAATCCCCCATGAAAGCCATCTACAAGCGCAAGAAGAAGCTCATCAACAAGCCGATGCAGTTGAAGATGGTGGCCGTCTTCACGGCCATCGGTTGCACCTGCGCCCTCTTCCAAGTCGTCCTCGTCAACTTCGGCCTCCTCGGCCTTGCGAAATCGATCCCCGGGGGCGGCACTGAGGTTCTCTCGAAGGCCCGCGGGATGATGGCGCAAAACGTCCTCTGGACCCTCGCCGCGATGATCCCGCTGATGACCTGCGTTGGCGTGATCCTGACCCACCGCATTGCCGGTCCTGCCTACCGCATGACCCAACACTGCAAGGCCATCGCCGCCGGCGAGCCCGTGCGTCCCTGCAAGATCCGCAAGGACGACGAGCTTCACGATCTCTGCGACGCGCTCAACGCCGCCATCGCTCACCTCGCCCCCAGCGAGGACGCGTCTGAAGCGCAGGTCCAAGGCGAGACCGAGCCGTGGGCGCTCGAAGATGCCCCTTCACTCGTCCAGAGCGAGCGCACACCTTCAGCGACTGTCGTTGCGCAGGAAGTCGCCAAGAAAGAAGCAAGCGCCTGAGAACCAAGCATCTGAGGCCGCCTTTGCGCGGTCAACGGATGGCCCATCGGCGGCTGCGGCGCGGAGAATTCGCCTCTGCCCCGTCGACGTTGCGCTGGGGCCGCAGCAGGGCAGCGATTTCGGGGGAGGTCGCTGCCCTGCACCCGTTATGGGAACGGACGTCGCCATCTACCTGCGCTCCGAAGTTGGCCGACGGGTTTCTCGGAGAAGGTCAATGTGGGGGATTCCCCCAGCGTGACCCGGTGGTTCGAATCTCACATCCAGACCGGGCCAAGGAACGTTCTCCTGCGGTGATGCACTGAATCGCTCCACTCCCCGGCGGGAGAGCGATAGGCTTGCGCGGAATGACCCAGGCGCTGCCTAACTACGGACGGGATCACATCCCCGAGCTCGACGGATTCCGTGGGCTTGGGGTTTTGGGTGTCTTGTGGACGCACCTTCCCGACGGCGCCTTCGGCGAGACCATGACGCATTGGCGCCAGAGGTACATCCCCGGGGAGTTCGCCCTCGACCTCTTCTTCGTGCTGTCGGGCTTCCTGATCACGCGCATCCTGATCTCGGAGCGCAAGCGCGGCGTGCCCCTGCGGTACTTCCTGTTCCGGCGCGTGCTGCGGATCTTCCCGGTCTACTTCATCACGATCTTTGTGCTCTTCCCGAGGCTCACGACCCACGAGGTCGTGACGTGCCTGACCTATACATCGAATTACGGGTTCATGTGGCCAGCGGAGATCGGGCCGCTCGAACAAACCTGGTCCCTGGCGGTGGAAGAGCACTTCTACCTCATCTGGCCGCCCATCCTGGTCTTCTTGGGATTGGCGGCGGCCAAGCGCGTGATCTGGATGGGGTTCTTCCCCCTGTCGATCCTGACGATCGTCTTGTCCTACGCCTACGGCCCCTGGGACGAGCACCCCGGCGTGATGCACGAGTTTGTCTTCCGCTCGTCGACGGTGCGCTTCGCCAGCCTTGGGCTCGGGGCGCTCATCGCGTTCAACGAGGTGCGGGTGCGCACGTCCAAGAAACTCTCCCTCGCCCTCATCGCGGGTGGCCTCTTCGTGGGCTGGACGTTCACGCTCGGGGGCATGCACACGCTGGGACTAGAGTCGCTCCTTCGCCAGGTCCCGGTGCTCCAGTCCGACACCCACTACTTCAACCGGGTGGTGTGGGGCCTGCGCGTGATCTCCCTGCCGGGATTCAGCCTCGCATTCCTCGTCGCCGCGATCACTTGGACCGGCACGCGCTACCCCCACGTGGTCCTCTTCAGGGCGCTGCCTATCCGGATGGCGGGGCGCATTAGCTACGGGCTCTACATCTACCATCTCGGCATCTTCCAGAGCCATGGGGCGCTGGGCATCAACCGGTACGACCCGTCCCCTGCCCACGTGGCCGCGAACATCGCCCTGACCATCCTGCTCGCGACCGCGTCGTACTGGCTGCTCGAGAAGCCCCTGCTCCAGTTCGGCAAGCGCTTTCGCCACCGCCCCGCCACTGTCTCTTATACACATCTCCGAGCCCACGAGACTAGGCATGAT
>CAJXRJ010000987.1 GCA_913058555.1 uncultured bacterium | reverse complement strand
CGAGATCATGCCTAGTCTCGTGGGCTCGGAGATGTGTATAAGAGACAGCGCTGAGGGAGGGCTTGAAGGTGGGGTAGAGGCGGGTGGTGTGGAAGAAGGCCTCGTTGAGGCGGGTTGGGGAAGGGGCGTCGGTTCCGTAGCGGACTCGGAGGCGGGTCTTGTTGGACTTTTGGAGAAGGACGATGGAGAGGGTGTCCAGGGTGAGGGGGGCGCCGGTGCGGGCCGTGGTGGTGCCGGCGGAGACGGTGGTGGTTCGGAAGGGGGCCCAGGTGCCGGGCTCGGGCTGGTACTCGATCGTGTACTCGACGACTTCGAAGGGAGCGTCGCGCGGGTCCTCCATCCAGGTGGAGAGGACCAGGGTGTCAGCGACGGGCTGGACCTTGGTGCGGAAGGCGCCATTGCGGATGCGGGAGGTGGCTTCGAAGGGTGAGAGCGCGGGGTTGCGGATCGTGGCGGCGCGGAGGATGGCGCCTGCGCCGGCGTAGAGACGGTGGTAGTCGTAGGAGACGATGGCGTAGCCGTTGTCTCCCCAGTCGGACGACCACGAGTTCTTGATGATGAAGCCGTCGTCCGTGAAGCCGACGATGAGGACGGCGTGGCCGCCGTAGGTTTTGGGCGGGGAATGGCGGCGGGAGATCCAGTGGCCTTGCTCGAGTTCGGTGACGAGGTTCTTGGGGAGCTTGGCGGCGCCCAGGATCTCAGTGGCTTCTTGGTAAGTGAGCCAGGGTTGAGAGCTGACGGAGATCTTGGGCGCGAACTGCTCGAGCAGACCAGGATGGAGGATCACGCGTTGGCCGGGGCCCACGGCGGAGGAGGTGGGCGCCACGAGGGCATGGTCCTCGGGCTTGAACCAGCGGTCGTGCACCGTGTAGCCAATGGGGATCGCGACGGTGCCGGAGCGGAGCTCGTCCTTGAGGCGGTTGATGTCGCGGGACTCCTGGGGGGTGAGGAGGTCGACGTCGGACGCGGCGAAGCCCCACTTGCCGGCGGCGTCGCGCATGCCACCGAGGGCTTCGGGGGTGATGCGGGCGAGGCTGAGGTACTCGCGGAATGGCTCGGGCACGGACTCGTCGAGCTTGAGGTCGCCGGGCTTCAAGGGTCTGGGGTCGTACGGCCAGATGGATTCGTGGCAGGTGCCGAGGACGCTGAAGAGGCCGACGTATTCGGCGAGGGCGTTGCCTTCGTCGAGCAGCCATTGCTTCTTGTCCTTACCGAAGGCGCGCAGCCAGGTGTCCACATCTTGCTCATGCAGCTTGAGCGTCGCGTAGAGCAGCTGCTCGCAGAGGTCCGTGGGGACGCCGGGGAATGTCTCGAGGGCGCCGGTGATGGCGAAGGCGGCGCAGGTGCCGCGGTGGCCCTGGTTCTTGACGGGGGACTGGGAGCGGCGGTGGTCGACCGTCTCAGAGGCGAAAAGGGCCGCGGGGTCGAGGAGCTTCTGGCCCTCTTGGGGCGGGGCGACGCTCGGGAGGCAGGCGAGGAGAGTGAGCAGCATGGGCACGGCAGGGTGGAGACGAAAAAGGGACCGGTTGAAGGGTCCCTTTAGGGTGCGCTCTGTGCTCGATTTCGTCGCCGGGTCGCACGGCGGTTTTCTAGTAGGAGGTGGCCTTCACCCCTGTGGATGCTGGCGCCGGGAAAGGCGCGGCGGGGGCGGCGACGGCGGCGACGGCCGCGGGCTGGGCGTCAAGGCGCTCCTCCAGGAGCTCCGCAAAGGCCTCCATGTACTGGACGGCGTGGGTCTTGTCCTGGTGGCGCAGGTACTTGGCGGGCACCTTGGCGAGCACGTCGCGGGAGGAGAGGCGCTCTAGCTCGCGGATGTCGGAGGGCGAGAGGCCGAGGGCGACCATCTCGTCGATGACGTGGTCGATCGCCATGCCGGAGGCGGGGCAGTAGTCGATGGACTGCTGGGACCAGTCGCCGTGGCGCTCCATCGCGCGGGCGTGGATCTCGGCGGGGGAGAGCTCCGTGATGGTCTGGGCTAGGTGCCCGCAGATGCAGGATCCCATGTGGCCCCAGGCGAAGGGCGAGCCCTCGCGGAGACGGGCGGCCGTGGTGCGAAGGGCGGAGATGAGCTCCTGTCTCTTATACACATCTGACGCTGCCGACGATATGCAGT
>CAJXRJ010000986.1 GCA_913058555.1 uncultured bacterium | reverse complement strand
GGTCAAGGTGACGTAGGGCACCCAGTCGGTTCCGGCGCGCCGGAAGACTCGCACTTCTCCATCGACTCCTGCGTCGGGCATCCCGACGAACGCCAGGTTCCCGTTGAAGGCCACTGCGGAACCTGCCTCTGCGCCCGGGGGCGGCGGCCCCAGGTCCAGCGGTTGTTCGCAGGGAGCGACTTGTCCGAAGGAGATGGAGCCAACGGTGAGGCCAATAAGGAAGAGTCGAATGGACGAGCGCAGCATGTCGATGGGAGGGGGCAAAGGCGAGCGGCGCGGGAAACGGCGCCGCTGCTCAGGCTAAGCTGGACCACCGATAACCGCCAATCTCCCCTGCTCCCATCGGGGTTCCGTGCCGTCTGATCCTCAGACTGCGAATCCCAGGTTGATCCGCCCGCGGCGGCCAGCGATGGCCACGGTGGGAGGCGCGCGACTACCTGCGCCAGTAGGCCGCGGCGGATTCCGGGGAGGCGCGTTCGAGGAGAAGGAGCGTGTTACCGGCGGCGGGGCCTTCGGTGATGGGGACGGCCTTGAGGATGGTGCGGCCGAAGAGGGGTTGCTCGGCGGGGTTTCTGAGCTTGGGGTCCGAGCGCATGCGGTCTTTGAGGGCGGCGAGCACGCGTGGGTCCCGAAGGTTGAAGTGGCCGGGGCTGAAGGTTGCGAAGAGGTAGCGCGCTGCGGGCACGCCGTGGTCGAGGAACCAGGCGTGGGGGACGCGCTTCTCGTGGCCAGGTGTGCCGCGGCCATCGCCGCCAGCGTCCAGGGGGCGGCGTGCGACTTCCGGGGTCACGAGGCCGTTGCGGTCGAGGAAGTCGAGGCCCTTGGCGTACCAGCCCGGGGATCCGATGGCGCCGAACGCGAGCACGTCATCGGAGGTCGTGCCGGCAGCGAGGGCGTGGCCGAGCGTCTCGAAGTAAGCGAGGTTGGTGCGGGCAGCGTCGATGCGCTGGGCTTCGGTTTTGTAGCCGGTGGCGAAGGACCGGAAGCGGAGGGACTCGAGGGTGGCCTTCGGCGCGACATGGACGTCAAAAAGCGCGAGGGGTTGGACGGCCGCGATCAGCGCAGCCGCGCCCAGTCCAAGGGGTAGCTTCAGTCGGTCGAGACCCAACGCAACCAGGATCGCCAGCACCGGCGCGACGGGGGCGAGGAACCGGAAGAAGGGCATCCAGTCGCCGCCCACGACGCAGGAGTACACGGCAAAGCCTGTTACGACCCCGAGGGCCGACAGCGCAGCGGCTTTCCGGCGCTGGTCGCCTTTGAGGAGAGCGGGCATCGCACAAACCAAAGCGGCGATGGGGGTCAACGTGATGAGGGCCCAGGACCCGAGATAGCGCAGCCCGCGGGCCATGGCTTCGGGGCGGTCCGCGCCGGTTTTGGCGGCGACGGTGTTTGGCAACCACTCGCCGTAGATCGCGTGCCTGTAGAAGAGGTGCAGCCCGAGGGCGAGGGCCGCGGCGAGGGCCGCGGAGAGCAGGCGCCTTGGGTAGCGGTCCAAGGCTGCGCCGGCGAGTCGGCGCCCGAGCCCCAGGGCGAGGAGCGTGCCGATCACCCACGCGATGCCTTCCACGCGCACAAGCGTCACGAGCACGGCGGCGATGCCCAGCGGCACGTTGCGCGGCATGGGGCGCAGGCCCTCGAGGAAGAGCATCGCCAGGAGGGCGGTGAAGAGGCCGGTCTCCATGCCGCCCGAACTCCAGGCCACAAACGGCGCGGAGGTGGCGAGCACCAGGGGAGCGGCGACGCGCCCCACGGGGCCGAGGCCGAGCTGGGCGGCCCCTCGCCCCACGAGGATCACAGTCGCAACGGCAATGCCCATCTGGATCTTTGGCGTCGCTGAGACCAGGTCGAGTCCCATGAGGCCGTGCCCGTAGGCGAGCAGGCGGGTCCAGAGGAAGTTGCTGTAGCCCTCGACGTGACCGTTCTCCGGCCTCAGCTCGAAGGAGTTGAACACGGGAAACGGCCACTCGGCCCAGTTCCTGGCGTAGCGGAACGTGATGAAGGCGTCGTCCACCATGAATCCGATCTGGAGCACCAGGCCGAGGAGGAGGAGGGCGGAGAGGGCGGTGCCCGCGAGGCTCCAGCGGGAATGCGCTCGGCTGACGGGGCTGTCTCTTA
>CAJXRJ010000985.1 GCA_913058555.1 uncultured bacterium | reverse complement strand
ACCCCATGCTCGCCAACCACGAGCAGCGCGCCCGCGGCCCGGAGCACTTTGCCCGGGTGGCGGCCCTGGCGAGTGCCGCCGGCGCCATCGAGAACGCCGAGCTCGCGGCGGAGCGCTTGACCGCTTTCCTAAGCGGGCAGCCCGCGGGCTGAGGCAGGATCCTGCGAAACGGGCCGGCCGAGGGCGCCTGCCTGAAGATCCCGTCAGGGCATGAAAGAGACTCCGGGGCGATTCCATGAATGCCCTGGGGCCACCCGCGTACCGACCTCGGTTAGTCTCTTCGGCGCAATTCCTGCCCCAG
Source organism: uncultured bacterium (assembly GCA_913058555.1). GTDB lineage: Bacteria > Planctomycetota > UBA1135 > UBA1135 > Saltatorellus. The sequence goes on along the minus strand of CAJXRJ010000985.1, from coordinate 1,832 downwards.
GATCGAACACAAAAACACCCATGAAGCCAATCGTCATCGTCGCCCTCCTCGCTGTGGGTGGCATCCTCGCCTGGAACAACATCCCCGCCCTTCGGACCGCCTTCTCCAAAGCGAAGGACAGCGCCACCAGCTGGAGCGTAGAGGACCGCAAGGAAGACCCCATCGGCTACGTGAAGTACGCCCGTGGCAAGCTCGAGAGCAACATCGCCAAGTACGAGGCCGTCCTCGGTGAAGTCAACGGCATGAAGAAGGCGAACGCCGACAAGGCCGCCGAGTTCGCGAACAAAGAGAAGGCCGCAACGGACTTCACCAACGACGCCAAGGAGCGCTTCGCGACCGCGAACGCAAACAACGAGTGGCCGATCACCTGGATGGAGAACACCTACACCAAGGACCAGTTCATCACCCAGGTCAACACATGGCTCGCTGAGAAGTCGAACGCCTCGAAGCAGATCGCTTCGTACCAGGCCAACGTCGACAGCATCACGGCCAAGTCGACCGAGATCCGCAACACCATCCAGGACCTCAAGGGCAAGGTCGACGACCTCAACGCGAAGGAAGCCAACCTCAAGGTCGCTTCCCTCACCGAGGCGGACACCCAGCTGCTTGCGGACGTGGACGCGCTTCTCAACAACACCACCGAGAAGCTCGCTGGCGATCCGATCCGCGGCCTCGACGAAGCGATGGCCATGAAGGCGAAGTCGGATGCTGACGCCGCCGCCAAGGCTGACAAGGACGCCGCCACGTCGGCGGCCCTCGACTTCCTCAACTCCTAGTCGCCCGCTTTGGGTCACTCGGCTTCCCACCGGTCTCTTTACGGAGAGCTCTCATGATGACGACATTGGCACTCTCGATGTCCCCCATCGACTGGGGGCTCTCCGGAGCATCCATCCTGCTTCTGATCTTCGCCGCGCGCACATTCGTGACCGGCAAAGGACAGTCCCAGATGGGCTTCGGCTTCATGCTCGTGGCGGCGGTCGTTTGGACCTTCGCCATCGGGCGCCAGATCGACGACTTCTCGACTGGTGACATGGCGCGCGTCGCCATTGGAGTTTTGCTTCTCGTGCCGGTCTTCCGGGTGCTCTTCACCCACACCAGCGGCAGCGTCACGACGGCCGTGGTGTCCCTGCTCCTCTCGTCGGTGATCGCAGGACCCGTGCTCACGCGCGCCTTCCCGGAACACGTGGATTCGGATCCTCGCACGGTGCTGACGACGAAACTGGAGAAGACCGACAAGGCCCTCAAGGACACGCAAGTCACCAGGGACCGCCTATTCTCCGACGCTGCGGCAGAGCGCAAGGCACTGGAAGCCATGAACCTCAAGACAGCCGCTGAGATCGAGGCGAACCCCACCGCCATCGAGATCCTGACGAGGTATATGCGCTTCAAGGAGGAGATCGACTCCCTGGGGCGCGAAGAGAAGGCCCTCAAGAACGAGAAGGAGAGCCTTGAGAGTTCCCTCGCGGCCCTCGAACGGGGCGCCGACCATCGCGAGGCCATGGATCGCGCCAGCCAGATCCGCGAACAGGTGGAAGCCGAAGCCGCCCGGCGCCTTGAGAAGAGCGACCTCGAGCGGTACACCGACCGCGCGAAGATGCTCGAGCTCTTCGAGGAAGAGTTCACAAAGGACGCGTCCCTGCCGGACTAGCCGGACTAGCCGGACTAGCCGGACTAGCCGGACACCCAGTGGCCCGCCGCAACCGCCCGCCCCGTCATGACGGGGCGGGCGGTTTTTTCGTTACCCGCTTCCCAGCCATGCACGGGGCTTCGCGTGCGTCGCCCTAGCAGGCCGTTGAACAAGTCGGCTATTCAGAATGTCGTCCATCGGACGC
>CAJXRJ010000984.1 GCA_913058555.1 uncultured bacterium | reverse complement strand
CACTGCATATCGTCGGCAGCGTCAGATGTGTATAAGAGACAGGTCTGGAGGACAAGGGGTCCCTCGCGCTGGCGGTGACGCTCGTTCTGACGCCCATCGTGTTCCTCTTCGGGGAGGCGCTGCCGAAGGACGTGTTCCGCCAGAGGCCCCACGCATTGACGGGCATTGCGGCCCCTGTCGTCGCCCTTTCGCGCCTGGCCTTCTGGCCCTTGGAGCGTGGCCTGCGGCTCTTGACGGCGGGCCTCGAGCGGATTCTGGGTCTCTCCTCGGACGTTGTGGTGCCCGTCGCGGGGGGCCGCGACGCCGTGATGGGGTTCCTTTCCGAAGGCCGCCGTCACGGGGTGCTGAGCGAGCGTGCGGAGCGTCTGGCCGGCAACGCGCTCAGGTTGAGGGTCGTCTCCGTGGAGGCGGCCATGGTCCCGTGGGACGAGGCGGAGTGGCTCCGGGATGACATGACCAATGCGGAGCTCTTCGCCGCGGTGCGCAAGTCCCGCTACTCGCGAATCCCCGTGGTTCGCGAAGGGGCCCCGGGGGCTCCTGAGGTCCTCGGCTACATCCATCAATTGGAGATCTTGCACCTTTGGTCGGGGGAGCCCGGCGAGGTCCCGGATGACATTCTCGGGAGGCTCAGGCCCCTCTTGCGCATGGACAACGACACGTCCGTGGAGCGAGCGCTCAGTGAATTTCACGCCAGCGGTCGGCGGATCGCGGTGGTGGTGGGGGCCCCGGCGGCCAGTGGGGAAGCTCCATCCCCGGGGAACTTGGACCCGGGCATGGCCCCTCGCCCGGGGGAATCTGGGTCTCGCCCTGAACCCGCCTCGGACCCCGCCAAGGGGCCCGCGCGCGCCCCTGAGGCCCATTCCGGAGCCCCTTCTGAGGCCCAGCAGGGGCAGCCGGCGCCCGGCCCTGGGGCCACGGAAGGCACCCCAGAGGTCCTTTTGGGGCTCCTTTCCGTCAACGATCTGCTCGCCCGCATCTCCGACGAGGTCGTCGCATGATGCCGGCGCCCGAGGATCAGATTTTTGAGACCGTGGCCGCAACCGGCCCGGGACGTTAGGCTACCGCGCCCTATGGATCGTTCCCCCCAAAGCGAAGCTCTCCCTGCGGAGACCTCAAGAGGCGTTTCGCCTCGCCTTGATTCCGTCTCCGGTACAGCCCGTGCCAGGCGTTCGGAGCGGTGGGCATGGTTCGCCTGCGGAGCTGGCCTGGCCCTCATCGTGGGGGTGGCCCTCGGGCCCGCGTTCGCGACGGCCCCCAGCCCAGCCGCCGGCATGGCGCCCGCCCCGGCCCTCATCCTGCCGTCCGCCGCGCAGAACCAGACGGGCCTGCGCCCGATTCCGATGACGGCGACCGGGATGTCCGCGGACTCGAACAATCGCATGATCGCCGTGACCGGCGTCGACATCACTGGCCAGTCGGTCCTCTACCTTGTGGACACGATCGACAAGCAGCTCGCCGTCTACCAGGCCTCGGGCGGCGCCCCTGGCACCAATAGCATTCGCCTCGTGGGCGCCCGTCGAATCGACCTCGACTTGCAGCTCGCTGGCTTCAACGACAAGACTGAGACCGGCGGCAAGCCGTTGACGTACGAAGAGCTTGAGAAGCGATTCTCGAAGGACGTCGACGGGCGCTGATCGCCCAAGGCGCCCGGCTGGCTGAACGCGCATTGCGCTTCGCCGCTCCGGCGCCCCCCCCTCCACGGCAAGGTGCTGACACCTTGCCGAACCCCCCTATCTGATCCCCAACTGGTGAATCCCCGGCGATGCCGAGGATCCTCCTGATCCCCCCTGATCCCGACCCCCAAGGAGTTCCCGTGGCCGACGATTTTTTCAGCTTTGACGAAGCGCTCGACGAACTGAAGCTCAAAGAAGAAGAGCTCAAGCGCCTCGTTTCGGAAGGCGAGATCCGCGCGTTCCGAAAGGGCGACACGATGAAGCTTCGACGCGCCGACGTCGAGACCCTCCGCGCCGAGCTTGACGGCGACCTCGTGGACCTCGGCGACACCGTCGACGAGCTTGTCTTCGAGGACGAAACCGATCTCGCCGCGGACACGGGCATGGCCACCCAGGAGCTCGACGTCGAGACCCTAGTGGACGACGTCGAAGAAGTCGCCGAGCTCGAGCTCGACGACTTC
>CAJXRJ010000983.1 GCA_913058555.1 uncultured bacterium | reverse complement strand
ACACACTGCATATCGTCGGCAGCGTCAGATGTGTATAAGAGACAGCGATTTCTGGTACCTGACCGGATTCGCAGAGCCAGAGAGCTGCTTAGTGCTCTTCCCTGCCACGACGGAGCAACCCGCTCGGTCGGTGCTGTTCCTGAGGGAGAAGGACAAGGAGCGCGAGGTCTGGAGCGGCCGCCGGCTTGGCATCGAGGCGGCACCCGAGAAGCTCGGCGTGGACGAAGCGCGGGACATCACGCGCCTCTGGGAGGAGCTCCCGGCGCTGCTCGCTGGACAGGAACAGATCATGTGGCGCTTCGGCGACGATGTGGATTTGGATCGTCGGATGGTCGAGACCTTCGTGGCCCTGCGCGGCCGCGCCAGGGGCACCGTCCTGCCTCCCACTGCGATCCTTGACCCAGCCCCGATCCTGCATGAGATGCGCCTCGTGAAGTCAGATCACGAGATCGAGGCCATGCGCAAGGCCGCCGAGATCACGGCCCGGGCGCACCGGGACCTCATGGGCAAAGTCGCCCCCGGCGGGAACGAGTGCGAGGCCGAGGCCTTCCTGGACCACGCTTACCGGTCCCAAGGCTCCACCGGCGCCGCCTACGGACACATCTGCGCCGGCGGCGACAACGCATGCATCCTGCACTACGTCGAGAACAACCAAGAGCTCGTGGACGGCGACCTGATGCTCGTCGACTCCGGGGCGGAATGGGACTTCTACGCCGCAGACATCACGCGCACCTTCCCTGTGAACGGCAAATTCTCGGAAGACCAGCGCGCCCTGTACGAGATCGTCCTCGCCGCCGAGCTCGCTTCGATCGCGGCGGTCAAGCCCGGCGCGAAGTTCGACGACGTGCACGAGGCGTCGCTCCACACGATCGTGGACGGCCTCATCGAACTCGGCCTTCTGAAGGGCACGCGCAAGGAGAACCTCGACAGCGGCGCGTACCGATCGTTTTTCATGCACAAGACTAGCCATTGGCTGGGACTCGACGTGCACGACTGTGGGCGGTACGTCGAGGATGGCGAGTCACGGCCCCTGGAGGCAGGCATGGTGCTCACCATCGAGCCTGGCATCTACGTCGACCCCGAGAACCAAGACGTCGAGGAGCGCTGGCGGGGCATCGGGATCCGCATTGAGGACGACGTACTGGTGACATCGGACGGGCATGAAGTCCTGACCACCGAGGCGCCGAAGACTGTCGCAGACGTCGAGGCGGCCTGCGCAGCGACGCCCCCCCTGGGTAGCTAGCTGGACTTAGAGATGATGGAAGGATCCCACGGAGCGGCGAACGCAGAGGGCGCAGAAGCGCCCGAGCTGTCGTCGGGGATCCTGCCCGTGGTGAGAACCACCGACAGCGCCGAAGAGGCGTCGCGGGTCGTCCGTGAGGCGGTCAAGCGAGCCCCCTTCCCGAGCCTCTCAGGGCTGGCGTTCGAGATCATGGGCCTCGCCTGGGTATTCGGTGGGCTGGCTGGCATCGTCCTCGTTTCATCGCTATTCGCCGTCGAGCCGAGGGTCTCAGGGGCGTTAGGGCAGATCTTCGCGGTGCCGTCCCCCAGGACCCTTGGCCTGGTCCTCGCGGTCACTGTGCCGCTCGTCACGATGAGCGTTCGGATCGCCGCGGGGCTCGCTCGAATCGCGAGTGAGGGGCGCGGACAGGGCATGGGAGCCAACGCGATCCAGGCGTTCCGCCTCGGGGCACGGACCCAGGTATCGGCGGTGGCGATCTGGGTCCTGATCTTTGGAATGATGGCCGCGGCGACGGTGGTCCTGCTGGGCCCCCTCGTCGTGATGTCCATGGCCGTGGATGGCGAGACGCTGGGCCCGTTTGGGGTGGTGCTCTCCGGCCTCGCCCTGACGTTCGCGCTCGTCTATGGCGCAGCACTCGGGGCAGTGCAGGAACTCAGCATGGCGAGCCTTGTACGGCACGAGAGGGGCACTGGATCGGCTGTCCTTCACGCGTGGCGCCTGATTCGAAACCGACGGGCCACGAGCGGGCGGATGGCGCTCGTGGAGATGGTGTCGAGAATGGCGATCGTGCTCGTGGCAGGGGTGCTCGCGAACTACGTGGGCTTCTGGGCGGGCTGCGCGCAGCTCCTGCTCTTCGGGGCGCTGATCGGAGGGTTACGGTGCTGTCTCTTATA
>CAJXRJ010000982.1 GCA_913058555.1 uncultured bacterium | reverse complement strand
CCTAGTCTCGTGGGCTCGGAGATGTGTATAAGAGACAGCCCTTTCCTCGAACGCATGGAGAGCCTCATGCTCCGCTCGCAAAACCTCGATCGCTCCATCTCACCCCTCTGGCGTGCAACGTCCATGGCCGCCCTTGCTGGCGCCGTCGTGCTCATCAACGCCGCCTGTGGCACGATCGCAACCGACACCCGCGCCGCCGAGCGCGTTGCGGTGCCCTTCGAGTCCCTGAGTCTCGACGGCACAGGCCTCGGTGCCGCCCTCGCCAAGGGAACCTCCTCGGACTCCCCCTTCCCCGAGCGCGTCCAAGCCCTCGCCGGCAAGCCCGTCGCCATCGACGGCTACATGATTCCGCTGAGCTGGGAGGGAGACCACGTCGCCGAGTTCATGCTCCTGCGGGACAACCTGGAGTGCTGCATGGGGGGCGCCCCCCCCATCGACCACTGGCTCTACGCCCCGGCCGACGGGTCGGCCGCTGTCCCTTTCCCCACCGGCCGGCGAGTCCGCGTCGAAGGCAACTTCCAGCTCGTGCACCCGCGCGAATGGGAGGGCGATGGGTTCGGGACGGGTGTGTACGAGCTACGCGGCTGGGACGTCCAACCCCTGGAGTAGCGCCGACACGGCGCCGCAGCGGTGGGCACTCCCTGGCTCACCTCCACCGCGCCTGCTAGGTTCGACCCCATGGGCGTCTGCTACCGACTCGTGAACGTGACGAAGCGCGAGGTCATCCACTTCATGCACGTCGGCGCGGGCAAGGCGCGCGAGATCGCGGGCAACCCCGCGGCGGCGGCCATCACAAGCTGGTACATGCTCCAGAACCGCGGCGACAACATCGCGTTTGTGCCCGACACCGGCGAGGAGTGGCCGTTCAAGGGCAACCTCGAGTCGGAGGAGCAGGACTTCGAGGAGGTCACGGACCGTGTCGTCGCCGAGCTCATCGAAGCCGGGATCCTCGAAGACCACGGACGCACTTACGAGGACGCCGATGAACCGGAGACTCTCTACGAGCGCGACCTAAGATCGATCTGGATGGAGAACGGCACGGACGACCGGTAGTTCCGCTTGAGCAACACACCAAGCCGATAGCCGAAGGACGCTCCGACGCGCGGATGATTGCGGCGGAACGATCGTCGCTCCCGATGGGCACGGGGGCCGCAGGGGCTCCCGGTGGCCGGATTCACCGGAATCTGGAAGGAAGTGGTGACCAAATATGACACTCGTAGTACTACAGGTGTCGAACTCAACTCATCACGGAGCTGCCCATGCCTGAAACCATCCCCCACTGGATCCTCACGTACGCCCTGCACAGCACCCTCTTGTGCCTGGCCGTCCTGGGACTCGCCCATCGAATCCGCCGTGCCGATCACCGCACGCTCGCTCTCCGCATGGCCCTCTTTGGCGCCTTGCTGAGTTCGACCCTGCCCTTCCAGTGGACGCCGACGATCGCGGGGAGTGCGGCAACCGTTGCCGGCGGTCCCCAAACGGCGGCTCTGCCCCTCGACGCGGCCGTGGTCGGTACGGCCTTCCGCACGGCCGCCGAGACGGCGCCCCCCCGTAACGCCGTCTCGGCACAGGCTACGGACGGCGCCACGCCCGTCGCCCTCGATATTCTGCGGGCGCACTGGCCGTCGCTGGTGATCGCCCTCCTGCTCGCCGTGTCGACGGTGCGACTGCTGCAACTGGAGCGCGCACGCCGCCGGTTCCTTCGGGGACTGGAGAGGGTCACGCTAAACGACAGCGAGTCCCGCTCGAAGCTCGACGCATGGGCGGACTCGGAGGGTCGAGCCCCTATTCGACTCAGTCAGTCCCCGCGCGCCACGTCCCCGCTCGCGATCTCGGCGAACGAAATCTGCGTGCCGGCCGGTGGCTGGGAGGAGCTGTCCCCGGCGGAACGTGAGGCAGCGCTCGCCCACGAGTTTGCCCACCTGGAGCGGCGCGACCCACTCTGGTTCGCACTGGCCGCCGCCATGGAACGCTTGTTCTGGTTCCTGCCCCTCCACGGTGTGCTCCGCCGAAGGGCGGCCATGGCCGCGGAAGTGGCCTGCGATGCGGCGGCGGCCCAACGGGTCGGCAGCGCCCTCGCGGTGGCGCGCAGCCTCATGGCCGTGGCGGCGAAGGGTTCGGCCAGCGCCCGTGGTCATCGGGTCCCGG
>CAJXRJ010000981.1 GCA_913058555.1 uncultured bacterium | reverse complement strand
CGAGATCATGCCTAGTCTCGTGGGCTCGGAGATGTGTATAAGAGACAGGGACTGATCGCCTTCAGCCGCCGCATCCGTGGGATCACCGCCCAACGTGCTAGCTGGGCCGCCGTTGCGGGTCTCACCGTGCTGCTAGGGACGCTGTTCCTCGCCGTCATTCCCGGGGCTACCTTCCACGCGCTGCGGTAATGGACTCCATCGACGATCTTGTGCTCGTGGGGCTCTCCCAGCGCACGGCGCCCGTCGCCGTGCGCGAGCGCTATACGGTGCAGCCAGAGGACGCGGACGGCCTCCTGCGCCAGCTCATCGGTGACGAGTCCATCGACGAGGCCGTGGTCGTATCCACGTGCAATCGTACGGAGGTCACCGCCCTTGGGCCGGACGGTGCCAAGGCCGTGGCGCGCCTTCGGAGCGCCCTCTTCCGGAACATTGAAGAGGGGCACCTCTACGAGTTCCGCGGCGTCCGCGCAGTCATGCACCTCTTCCGGGTCGTCAGTGGACTCGACAGCTTGGTGCTCGGTGAGAGCGAGATCCTTGGGCAGGTGAGACGCAGCTTCGAGGCGGCCGACGCCGCGGGCACCACCGGCGGCACCCTACGGCCGCTCTTTACCCAGTCCCTGGCCGTTGGAAAACGCGCGCGTTCGGAGACCGCCATTGGCGAGGGCTCCCTTTCGGTGGCCCGGGTGGGACTGGAAGTCGCCGCCCGCGCCCTCGGCAAATTCGAAGGACGGACGGCCACGGTGATCGGGGCCGGGGAGACGGGGCTGCTCGCCGCCAAGCACCTCCTGAGCGTCGGCGTGACGAAGGTCCATCTCCTGAACCGCACCCTAGACCGTGCCGAGGACGCCGCCGCCGAGCTGGGGAGCGCCGTCCACCCCGCACCGCTCACGGAGATCGGCACGAAGCTTGCCGACTCCGACATTGGCGTCGTCTGCGTCGACGCCCCGACCTGCGTGGTGACGCCAGGCGCGCTCGACAGGCGCGACCTCGCCACAAGGGATCAACCCCTCGTCCTGCTCGACCTCTCGGTCCCGCGCGCCATCGACCCCTCGGTCGCCGCCATGGACGGCGTGCTGGTGTACGACCTCGACGCGCTGCTTCCGATCGTCGAGGAGAATCGCACGGGACGCAGTCGAGCGATGGAAGAGGTCGGTTCGATCCTCGTCGGCGAGGTGCACAAGTTCCTCTCCTTGCGCACCTACGCGAATTTCTCACCGGCCATCGAGGAGCTCAAGACTCGCTTCCGTCAGGAGCGCGAGAAGCAGCTCGACCGAGTCACCTCTGGCCGCGCCACCGCGCGGGAGCTGGAGCTAGCCCACGCCATGGAGAAGCAGTTCCTTGGACTCGCTCTCTCGCAAATGAAAGAGGGCGCCCGCCATGCGCGCTCGGAGGAAGCCCTCGACCGCGCGTACCGCCGCTTCCTGGAGGAGCTGGGGAAGTAATGGCCCAATGGATCGCCCTGCTGCGCGGCATCAACGTCGGCGGCCATGGCCGGCTGCCGATGAAGTCGCTGGCCCAAACCCTCGAAGGCATCGGCGCGAGCGATGTCCAGACCTACATCCAAAGCGGCAACGTGGTCTTTGAGTCCGCCGCACGGAGCGCCGCCAAGCTCGCGGCCGAGATCAACGCGGCCATTGAAGCCGAACACGGGTTTGCGCCCGCGGTGCTCGCCCTGCGCCCCAAAGACCTTGCCGGGGCTATCGCCGCGAACCCGTTCGCGGAGAAGGCGCACGAATCCGATGGCAAGGCCCTGCACTTGCTCACCCTCGCCGCCGCGCCCAAGTCCCCCGACCTCGGCGCGCTCGAGCAGGCCACCCATGCCACGGAGTCGTGGAAGATCATCGGCCGCTTCATGTACCTCTACGCGCCGAACGGTCTGCACAAGTCCAAGGTCGCAGCAAAGGCCGAGCGCGCCGTCGGCGTGACCGTCACCGCCCGCAACTGGCGAACGGTGTCGAAGATCGCAGGCATGTGTCGATAGCGGGCCCTTCTCGACTGGGGTCCCGGGCCTGACCCGCCCGCCCAAGGCGGCCTGAGCAACGGGCCACCAGGTCGACGCGATCGCGCTAACGTTCTGATCGGCTGACTCGACAAGAAGACCCCGGGCCGGGAGCGCAGTCGCGTTCCCGGCCCGGGGTCAACTTGTGGG
>CAJXRJ010000980.1 GCA_913058555.1 uncultured bacterium | reverse complement strand
GATGTGGATTCTGGGCCTCGCGTCCATTGTCACCGCCGGCCTTTGGGCACAGATCATCGAAGGCGAGAGCGTGTCCCTGCGACCCTTCGGCTACTACGGCGCCGTGGTCGGTTTTGTCCTCGGGGGCGCCGTCCTCGCGCTCCTTGGGCACAGCCCCATGAACACCTGGGGCGCCTTCGCCGTGGCGAGCCCCATGATCCAGGCCTTCGGCCGCTGCCGGTGCCTGATCCAAGGCTGCTGCCATGGCGGTCCCGCGGCGCCGAACGTGGGTATCACCGTCACCCATCCGCGCTCCCGGGTGGTGAAGCTCTCTGACCTTGCAGGTCGGCCCATCCACGCGACCCAGACCTACTCCATCCTCTGGAATGTCATCTGCACCCTGACCCTGTTCCGCCTCTGGTCACTCGGCGTCCCCGCGCCGGCCCTCGTCGGCGCGTACCTGATCCTCGCCGGAGCCGGGCGCTTCGTGGAAGAGTCCTACCGCGCCGAGCCCCAAACCCCGCGCGTCCTCGGACTCGCCATCTACCAGTGGAACGCAACCCTGAGCTTCCTCGCCGGCATCGCCTTCACCATGTGGCCGGGCGATCCCCTGCCAGCCACCGAAGGACTCACCGGCCTCGGCGCCGCGTCCTCCATGGCCTTCGGCATTGTGATCGCGTGCCTCATGGGCGTTGACCTGCCCGATTCGAAGCGCCGCTTCGCGCGCCTCACGAAGTAAGAAGCTACTCCCCTACCGCCACCACGAGTTCCAGCTCTCGACCGTCCTTCCAGGTCACGACCGCGACCTCGGAGTTTGGCTTCACGGTGAGGCGCCACCACGCGTGGAAGTGGTCGATCGACTCGAAGTCGCGCATGTCCTTGGTGCCGAGCACCGTCATGCCTTCCCGGATCCCTGCCCGGGCAGCCGCCTTGCCCCAGCGCTGGTTCTCGCCCCACGTCACGAGGTACTGGACGCGGAAGGCGAACGTGCCCTCGGGGAGGCCCGCTTCCTTGAGGCTCTTCGCATCGAAAACCGGCCCGCCAAATCCGGGCGCGGGGGCGAGGCCCCATTTGGAAGGACGCCAGGCAAACTGGCGCGGGGTCGCCGCCTTCCAGTTCTTTGGAAGGACCAAGTCAAACGTCCGCGCGGGACCGTTCGCCCTCGCTGCGAGCACCTGCACCGCCGTCGCATCGAAGGGCAGCTGGTCGAGTGCGAACATCATGTCGCTAGCCGTGGCGACCTCAACGTCCCCAACGCGCAGGATCCGGTGGCCGACCTTCAGGCCCGCCTCGGCCGATGGCGACCCCTCCATCACATGCGTCACGACCTGCTGATCCGCCACGTCCAGGTCGATGCCGATGCGATCTGGCGCAGGGTTCGTCCAGAGCTCATCAAGGGACCACGTCCCTGCCTCCTGCGCCTCGATGCGAAGGGCCGGGTTCACCGAGTGGCAATGGATGCACTCGCCCCGATCGCGCTTGGCGAAGGCCGGCACTGAGTCGAGGGGCAACGGCTCGTACTCCCCTGTGCCAGCCACCGGCACATGCTTCCCATGGGCTTGCAGCCCCGCGCCGAGGAAAGCCGCCATCGAGGCTTCACCCAGCCAATGGTCCGCCCCGCGATGGTCCCTGCCCCCATACCGGTGGAAGATCGTCCCGTCGGCATGGGCCGCCACCGCGGTGAACGTCAGGTCCCAGTCGAACTTCCAACGGCGCAGGTCCACTCCCCGCATGTCGGTGACACGCACGGGGATGTACTGGGAATAGAGCTTCGCGAGCTCCTTGTTTTGGGGACGAACAACCTGCTCGTCGAAGGACGCACAGTCCTTTCACGGCTCTCAGCGAAAGACGACGAGCAGCGGGCGCTTGTCCCGTTTCGCCTCGAGGGTTGCCTGCGCCAGGTCGGTGCGCCACCGAACGTCCCCGCCAGTGGCGGAGACAGCCCCTTGCTGCTCAGTCACCTGAATCGGCTTCAGGGCATGAACCTGAGCTAGCAAAACGGCCAACACCGCCACTGACACGGTTCCGGGATATCGCATCCACGGACGGTACCACGGGCCGAATGGCGTTCACCCGAATAGTCGAAACCTAGCAGGCCGTTGAACAAGTCGGCTATTCAGAAAACCGCCCCTCGAACGCCTCGCGGCGTTGCCCAGACCCTCCAAATAGCTC
>CAJXRJ010000979.1 GCA_913058555.1 uncultured bacterium | reverse complement strand
CCTTGGCCGTCATTCTCAAGCCAGACGAGGTCGTCGCCGAGGCACACAAGATCTAGGTCCCCGTCTTGGTCGACGTCCAGAGCTGCGGAGCGCTCGAGGGTGGCGCCGCGGGGCAGCGTGCCCACAGTGCGTCCTGGGGATGGGCCGGCGGCCGAGCCGTCATAGGATCGAATCTCCCTGGAGACTCCGCCCGGGAAGTTGGTGGCGGCGGCGATGTCAGTGAATCCGTCACCGTTGAAGTCGGCGACCACCGTGCTCACGCTCGTGGTGCCGCTTGTGATGGCGGTGATGTCCAGGGCGCGGGTCGCCAGGAACTCGCCGTTCCCCGAGCCTTCCAGCCACTTGAGCCCCGCCAGATCGTCAAGTTGGTCAGCGACGACAAGGTCCGTGGCGCCATCGCCGTTCACATCGCCGTGGGCGATGCGCCGCGTCGCCGGGAGCCCGATGGGCTCCAGAATGCTCCTGGGAGCGGCGAAGGAACCTGGTGATGTGGCCTCCGCGAGCTGAATGTCGCCGCGTTCCGATTGCGCGCGGGTTCCGATGACCACGTCTTGATCCCCATCCCCATCGACATCGCCGACGAGCACATTCTGGAGGCCGTTCGATGGGATAGGCGAGCCCTGTCCAGTGGTGAAGACGCCGGCGCCGTCGTTGATGAAAGTGCCGTACGAAGGATCGCCGATGGCGCCGGTGTAGACCACGTCTGGGGCTTGGTCTCCCGTAACATCCTGGAGTTCAAAGAGCGCGGTGGGCGTGGTGTCAGAGATGAGGATGGGCCCCATGTGTCCGCCGAAGAGGGTCCTCTGGTACCAGACCAGGTCTCCCCCTTGAGCGAGAACCACGTCGATCCCTCCGGCTCCGTCGACGTTTCCTGCGCGGGCGCTCGTGGGGCGCGTTGTAAGGGCAGTCGCAACGACGAGTCCATCGTTGAACCTTCCCGAGGTGCTGAAGTCGGCCCAGCGGATCGAGTTGCCGGTGGCCAAGTCCTGACCCAGCAGAAGGTCGAGCCTCCCGTCGCCGGTCGCGTCCGCGACATCGAGGATCGCGGCACCAGCGAAGTTGGAGCTGACGACAGCGAACCCGAAGCTCCCCGAGCCCAGTCCCTCGTAGAAGACCAGCGAGCCGCCGGCGTTAATGAGGATATCAGGTGCGCCGTCCCCGTCGATGTCGTCGAAGACGTAGTCGTAAGCGAACGGGCTAACTTGGATCGGGAGACCTTGGGGTTCAAAGTTCATCCGTCCGTCGTTGCGCAAAAGGAACAGCTGGGTGCCAGAAGTGGCCAATATGTCCAGGTCTCCGTCCCCATCCGCGTCGGCGGGCTCGGCTACGACGACGTGGAGCCCGCCTGTCAGTCTCCGGGGAGGGGAGAAGCCGCTGTCCGGTTCGCTCCGCATCCAGTACGAAGGCCGCCCTCCCATGAGGTCATCGCGACCGTCTTGGTCGAGATCGACAATGAAGTCAGGATTGGTCTGGTCCAGCATGGCGTTGAGTGGACGGAGCGTCCCCTCTTGCGCAAGGGCGGAGGTAAGGCCAGAGGCGAGCACGGTCGAGCCGATGAAGATCGAGCGCGCCGAAGCCGCGAGGATGGGTGACTTGCTCATAATGGGCTGGGAATGGACTGTGAGTCCGCGTCGCGAAAGGCGAGTCTCTCGGGGCGCGGGCCCGTGGGGGGAATGCCAAAGGACTAGTGAGCTTCGGGGGGGTGGCATACTGAGTTTGTCCGCGATTCAACCGTCGGCGCCGTCCTTCAGGGACACCCTTGATTCGCGCCTTAGTCCTGGCCGAAGGAGGGTCGTGGCGGCCCCGGGTTGGTTCAGGAATCTCAGAGTTTTCGAAGGGCGGAGAGGGGAGTAAGTGATCCAAGCTGAGAGTTTCGGGCTTGGGCGAGTGGAGGAGGTGCGCGGAGCAGCGTAGCTCGGTGGGGGATGTGTGCGATCTAGACCGGGCGTTGCGCCGCTTAGGTGTGGGGGACGCTCGGATGCTGACTCAACCGCGTGAACTCGGCGATGGTGGCGCGGCGGCGAAACGAGGAGCAGCCGACACCCCTTACGTGATAGCGGCTGGAGCGTGGCACTGTCGCGCAGCAGATCCTTTGCCGAAGCGACGTGAAGGGTCTGCCTGTCTCTTATACACATCTGACGCTGCCGACGATA
>CAJXRJ010000978.1 GCA_913058555.1 uncultured bacterium | reverse complement strand
AGGAGACGACCGGTCGAAGGCGGCGATGGTTGCAGGGATTGTGGCGGTTTCGTGCCGGGCGAAGGCCAAAGTGCGGAGCCAGCTTGGAAGTTGATCCTCCTCGGGGTCGAAGCCGACCGCGAAGAGGAAGTCCGCGAAAGCGATGCTCTTTCCTCCATTCAGGCTCACGGTCGCGCCGGCGACGCTTTCGCTCGGGAGCTTTGCATGGTGGAGGTCCCAGCGTTCCTGAATCGCTGCCCGCTCCTTGCCGCGTCGAATCGCGTAGCGTGCGAGCAGGCTCTTCGTCGTGTCGAACTCACCGCTGAGAACGAGGCTCTCTTTGACCCCGTCGCCTTTGGTGATTTCCCAAACGAGTCCGAGGCCCGCCTGCCATACGGCGGCCGCCATTGGGCCGGGACCAAGATTGCCCGCATGGACTTCGCCGTAGATCTTTTCGTTCTGGCCCTCGTACCAATCCCAGAACCTCTCGACGCGGACGCGGAAAGGCTCGGCGCTGATCTCCCGTTTGTCCGGGTAGGGGGTGCCCTTGGGGCGCCCAACGAGACGGCTAGATCGGCGATCGAGGAGCCCTGGACACATGCGCGAGTATGTACCCGCGTATCCAGCGGCCCGTGGGAGCGGACCGGCATCGCCCTGGCGCCCTGGCCGCTATTGGAATCGAATCTCTACGGCCGGCGTCAGGTTGCTCGTGGCCTGGCCTTGCACGGTGTCCCTGTACCAAGCTTGAAGGTAGAGAGTCTCCTGCGGCTGCACAGCGAACAGGCCGAATGGGCCCGGAATGGCGCCTAGGTCGAGGGTCAAGCTAACGGCCCCGAGGCTGCCTGAGTTGCCGAGGTTCCCGTTGAACCGGCCGATTCCAGCCCCGAGGCAGAGCGAACCCATGGAGTTGACGATTGGCGTGATGTTGCCTTGTTCCCGCGAGTTGAGGAAGAGCACGGTGCTCTGGGGCGGAAGCGCAGCGGCCGTGACCGTGAGGTCCGTGGACGTGGCGGACAGGGATCCCGAAATGGCGAGGGTCGCGCCCCCCGGGGCCGCGCTGTTCGCTGTTGCCGGCGCGCAGTAGACGGTCGCAAAAGCTTGTCCCTGGCAAAGGTCCGCGACGCCGTTGCCGTCGTTGTCTGAGACCAGGAGGTTGAACGCGGTTGCGCCGCCTGTTTGTTGTCCGCCTTGCCTCTGACCGGGCGTTCCCACGAGGACGAATCCGGCGGGCGATCCGAAGCCGCCGTCGAAGGCTACGGCGGCGCCGAAGCGCTCACCCGTGCCTGCGGTGGGCGACAGGATGCGGTGCACTTCCGTCCAGGTGGCGCCGAAGCGTTCGAAGACGTATGCGGCGCCGGAATGGATTCCGAACGCAGCGTCCGATGGAGCGCCGACGGCCAAGCGCTCAAAGCGGGCGTCGAGGACCGATCCAAACGCGGCGTTGCCGACGGTGGAGCTCGGAGTCAGCGCGGCCTCCTGCGCCCAAACCCCCGTCGATGCCCGTCGATAGACAAGCGCCCGCCCAGGGCCGGAGCCGGCGGTCCCGTTGGCCGGTGCGCCGGCCACCGCGACGTTAACGCTCATGGCCACGGACGCACCAAATCGATCGCCCGCCGCCGGCGAAGGCGCCGTCAGTCTCGTGGGCACCGCCCCGTTGCAGTTCGGCGCCCCGCCGCACTCGTAGATGTACGCCGCGCCAGCCTCGGCGATTCCCTGAATGGTCTCCCCGGGCGCGCCCACCATGACCTTGAGGGCGTCGGTCGCCACCGAAGTGCCGATGCCCCGCCCAGGCCCGCCGCTCCCGCCAAGCAGGACCCCGTAGAGCGTCGGCGGGCCACCGTTTGCGATGTTGAGGAGCCGGACAGCCCCGGCATCGACACCCATGGTGTCATCGCCCGGCGCGCCCACGGCAAGGATGTCCGAGAGTCCGATCGAGTACCCGAAGTGGTCGTTCGCAGAGGTCACCCCTGGGGACGTGATCCGTCGGCTGAAGACCGGCGCTACGTTCGGAATCGTCGAGAGGTAGAAGCCGTAGATCGCCCCTGATCCGGAACCGTTGGCCGCCGGCTCGAAAGGGGCGCCCACCAAGAGCTGGGTCCGTGAGGGCGATAGGTTGAGGCTGAACCCGAAGCCGTCTCCGGCTCCCGTTGGGTTCGGCGGGGTCAAGGTGACGTAGGGC
>CAJXRJ010000977.1 GCA_913058555.1 uncultured bacterium | reverse complement strand
CGAGATCATGCCTAGTCTCGTGGGCTCGGAGATGTGTATAAGAGACAGACCAGGAGGTCGTTGCTCGCCAGGTAAGTGCCCTGGGCGAGGACGGTGGAGGCGAGCGCGCCGCAAGTGGCAGCGAGGGTGGCCAGTCGGCGCGAAGCAGAGCGTCGAAGCATGGTCATGTCGTTGGAATTGAAGAGAAGTGGGTGATCAGGCCGTGGGCCGTCTGCGGGTGCCGGTGCGGCGGCGGACGGCGGCCTTCAAGAGAAGAGTGGAAGCAGGACGTGAGACAGGCAACGGATCAGAGGCATTGATCTCCAATCGGTACGTCCGTGTGCCGGTTCGGGGCACAGGACGAGGTTGCCTAACTCTCGGTTCACTTCGAGGGCCATAGTTTCCTGGACGCCATAAAAGTGTCTTCATGTCGCAGCGTTCCGTCGGCCGGGCGCGGACTCATCGAGGACTTATTTGGGCTTCGTGAAGCCGCGGAAGGCTGCCCGGAGGAGCATGCCGAGGCCGTTCCTGGCACACTCGGAGCCGACATGGGCAAGAAGCCGAAAGAGAGGGTTCCCCTCGGAAATGAGGGCAGCCTCACCCATAACCCGTTCGCGGCGCTGCTCGGGAAGTCCGTGGCCTCCACCACGGGGCCGGATGGAGTCGAAACTGAGGGCGGCGCGCCGCCTCCGGCCGCCCCCGATGGTGGCGCCGAAGGGGCCAGCGCCAAGGTGGAGGTCCGGCGCGAGCGGAAAGGTCGCGGCGGCAAGGTCGTGACCCTGGTGACGTGGCTCCACGGTGGCCCCCCCCAACCGATCGCCGACTACGCCAAGGCCATCGCCAAGGCGCTGGGAACAGGCGCCCGGGTCGAAGAGGGCCAGATCGTGATTCAAGGGGATCTGTCGTCGCGGGCCGCCGCGTTCCTCGCGAAGGCCCCCGCCACGACGATCGTGTTGGCCACTCAATGAGCCAACATTCGCCAAGGCCGCGCTCACCGGGTGAGGGCGCGTGGGGCTGCGAGCACTCGCTAACCGCGCCCGAGGTCGGCACGATCGAGGCATGGTGCTTGGACTACATCAGCGCAGAGGAGGTCGCCGCCAAGTGTTCCCCCGGCGAGCCGCCGGCGCTCTTCGATGGGTACTACGCGCCCGATCTCGCCGTCTGCTCTGCCATGGCCCCTGGCCGCGGAGTGGGGCTTCGGGTGCAAGAGCGCGCAGAGCGCATTCCGAGACCGGCAGCGCTCCGCGAAGCCTCTGCAAGGGCGAAGCTCCTGCATGTTTTTATGCACCACGAGATTCAGGCTGCCGAGCTCTCGGCGTGGGCGATCCTTCGGTTCCCCGATGCCCCCGCGGAGTTCCGCCGGGGCCTTCTTGGAATCCTTGACGATGAGGCACGGCACGCGCAGATGTACCTCGGGCGAGTGCGGGAGCTCGGCTCCCAGTACGGGGACTTCGCCGTGCGCGATTGGTTCTGGGAGAAGGCGCGGCATTGCACGACTCCTCTCCAGTACACGGCACTGATGGGCCTTGGCTTCGAGGGCGCCAATATCGACCACGCAGCGCGTTTTGAGCGCCAGCTGCGCGACGTCAACGATGAACGCTCCGCTGATCTTGTGGGCCAAGTCGGCCGCGAGGAGGTCAGCCACGTTCGCTTTGCATCGCGCTGGTTCGCCGAATGGACGGGGGAGGCCGAAGGGGACGGTCCAGACTACGATCGCTGGTGCGAGGCGTTGCCGCCTCCCCTCACGCCCGCTGTGTTCAAGGGCGACCCCGTTCAGGTCGAAAGGCGGGCGCGGGCTGGGCTCTCCCGTTCGTTCTTGGGCCGCCTCATGTCCGAAGGGAAAGTGCGTGGGACCACACAGAAGTCCCCGCGCCGTGCCGGCATCGACGGATCCGGAAACGACAGTGACAGCGAGCTCTGCCGCGAGTGACCGCGGCCGACGGCAATCCGCCGCGTCCGCCGCTACTTTGGAGCGTGCGACTCGACGCTGAGGAGGAGCTATCGGGCCATCGATTGGCTGGGCCCCAATCTTTCCCTCCTGGCGACATAAAGGCGCGTCCGTACGTGCCCACGGGTTCTAGGGCACGTGCTGCATGGAAGGCAGTGGCCAGCGTCTCGGGCCAGGAGCTCTGAAAGGGCGGAAGGCGTCGGGCACCAAGCTGCCCCCCGTCGCCGCCCCTCCGCAAGG
>CAJXRJ010000976.1 GCA_913058555.1 uncultured bacterium | reverse complement strand
TTCCATGCTAGGCGAAAGCTAGAAAATGATCCTGGCACAGTACTGCGGCACTGTCGCGCCGGTAAGAGATGAGCACCGGGGGATTCGGGGATGAGGCAGAAGCCACTATCCCTCGAACTGCGCAAGGTGCTGCCGCAGGTACGAGAACTTCGTCGCCTTGTCGCGATAACGCTCGTCCAAGCGCACTACGCCATCGACGGCGCAGATCGTCTCGAGCCTGCGCTCCTCACCGATGGCACCATCCACTGCGAGAACCGCCGCCTGGTATTGACGATCCTCCGAGAGGCCGAGGTCGCCCTGCTCAATGATGAGCTCGACCATTCCATCGGGGTGCCGCAATAGACTGTAGAGCCAGCCTGAGGCGTCGATTGAAACCTCCGCACCGCTTTCATCCACGAGAGTGAAGACCTCTGCGGGTCCCCGCGCCCGTCTCGCCGAATAGAACTCCCAGTTCTGAATGGATGGAGCCGCTTCGACAAGGGCGCGCGAGAGCCCCAACAATGCGGAGTCGCCGTCCGGTGAGATCGTAAGTGCGTATTCGGTTTTTTCGCCTGGTCCCAACTCCCAGGTGAGCCCAGGAAACTGCGACACTTCAGAGTTCAGCTCAATCAGCATCGAGTCGTCATCAAACTCCTTGAACCGGCCGACCTCGACACCTTGAGCGAACCAGGTCCAGAATGAACCCAGCCGGTCTTTCCATTCGTGATCCTTGGTCATTGAGAAACCGCCGGGACCGAAGGTCGTTACTTGCCCCGCTCCATCTCTTCGATCAACGCCTCGATGGCCCCGTCGAGATTGTCGTCGCTATGAGTACCCATCCAACGTTGACGGATAACGCCGTCCTGGTCGATCAGGTAGAGGGTTGGCCAAGTATGGATGCGCCACTGGGAGGGGATCGGGCCAGCGCCGCCTCTCTCGCCGCACCAGAATGAGCGCCAGGTGACGCCCATCTTCGCGGCCCTCTCGAAGTAGAGCGCTTTGTCTTTGTCACTATTAACGCCGAGCAGCGCGAACGGCTCGTTCTCAAACTTCTTCACGAGCGACCGCTCGTGGGGAATCGTCCGCACGCACGGGCCTCACCAAAAGCCCCAGAAGTCGAGTAGTACGACCTTGCCGCGGTAGTCGCTGAGCTTGAACGCCACACCGTTCAGGTCTTCCCCCACGATGTCGAGGGCCTCGCAGCCCGGAATCAGATGCTCGAATTCGAAGCGAACACGGCCTGTGCGCCTCGCCAGCGGCGTGCCTTGGGCCAGACCATCGGCCTTTTCGACTTGGGCCTTGGCACGTGCGAGTTCCTCCGCCGTAGCCGCCCGGTCGCGTAGCGTTGTCTGGCCGAGCGTCAACAAGGCATGGGCGCGCGGCAGCGGATGCGGATTCGACGCGAGCACCTTGGATAGGAACTCCTTGGTACCTTCGGCGCCGATCAAGCTCCCGTACGACCTCGACTTGCCAAGCAACTGACCCAACGCCTCGCTCTTGAGATGGTCGCGCAGCACGCGCTCGATGACGAGCTTGGCGGTGACGGCATCGCCCAACTCCGTCGCGGCGAATGTCAGCACCTCCAACGTTGGGTCGCCCGCCCATCGGTCCGCAAGGGCCAGAGAGCGGGCCCCGAAGGCTCTGCCATCAGGCCGCGCAACCGCGGCGATCATCTCGCGAGCCTTCGCGCGGTCTTTCGACGCGAGCACCGCAAGGTAAGCCTCGGAGTTTCGCACTGCGGTCTTGGCCGCGCGATAAGCCTCCTCGGCCACCTCCCATTCGGTGGCGATCGCCTGGAATTCAGAGATCAGCTGCTCGGAGGCACCATCTTGTCGGGGCCGCTCCTGGGTAGCGCCCCCATGCGCGGGCGGAGCAAATGCAAGGAGCGCCGCGGCGAGCGCTGTTCGAATTGGCTTCATGGGGCTCACTCTTATCGGGAGACCTAGCAACGTGAGAACCGCAGGCGGAGAAGTACGGAGCCAGGATCGACTTTTCGTGTTTGGAATGTTCGAGGCCTGGATCCTTGAGCATAGCGCCGCCACCGAAATACGTAACCTGCCGAACATAGACGGCGCCCGGCACAGAACTCCGTGCCCGGGGCGCTGGATGCCGGCGCCCAGGGCGATCGGCAGCCCAGCTCTCACTCCTTCGCCATCGGCAATAGACCTCGCCCAGTGAAGATGGGCATCAAGCCACGCACACTCTAGACAC
>CAJXRJ010000975.1 GCA_913058555.1 uncultured bacterium | reverse complement strand
GAGATCATGCCTAGTCTCGTGGGCTCGGAGATGTGTATAAGAGACAGCTCCACCAGTTCTTGATCTCGATCGACCTTCCATCCGAATGGGAGGGACGCTACTTGGTGCGCCTCGATGCGCGTGGGCCAGGCGCCCCCCACGCTGGGGAGGCTGCCATCAAGCTTGTGGGGCAGCGCGCAGGCGAGGCCCGCACGATTGGTGAACACACGATCGAGATCAAGAACTGGTGGAGCGAGCGACGCATTGGCGAGGTTGAGCTCGAGCCCGGTCCAAAGCAGCTTTCCCTCAAGCTCTCTCCCGATGACTCCGGCAAGGAAGGCGCCGACCTTCTCCAATTCCGGAGCGTCATCTTCGAACGCATCCCAGGGCGCGACGACGCTCCGCCCCTCGTACGAATCGTCTACCCGAAAGCAGGACACACCGCCTTCGACCTCGACGCGGTGGTTGTGGAAGCGAGCGACGACACCGCCATCTCCAGCGTCGAGCTGCTCGTCGACGGGCGCCCCGCGGAGGCCTTCGCCCGGGCGCCGAGGGGTACAGGGCACATTGTCCTGCCCCTCTGGGCCGACACGCTCCCCCCCGGCCAGCACACGGTATCGGTGCGCGTCCTCGACGGGGCATCGAACCAATGCGACAGCGCCGAGATGCCCTTCACGGTGGCAGACGCCGCCCCCACGGAACCCGGCCCCTTCCGGCGCGCCGTGCACCTGCTGGATCGATTGGCCTACGGGCCGAGCGCCCATGACCTCGGCCAGGTCCTCGCCCTCGGCGAGAAGGCCTGGCTCGAAGACTCTTTCGGCAAGAACGCCGGGGACGAAACGGCCACGGGTCTCGCCCGGGCGACCCTCGGTGCGGACCTCCCATACGGCGCGACCCAGCTCGCCCTGCGGGCCGCGCTGACCACGGACAACCCGTTGCGTTCGCGCTTCGTGTTCTTCGTGGACAACCACTTCAGCACCTGGGCCGGCAAGACCGGCGTGCCCTCGGAGTACGGCGACCACGTGGGTTGGCAAAAGCTCGGGTTCGCGCCCTTCGCGGAGCTGCTGGCCGCCAACGTCACCAATCCGGTGATGCTGATCTACTTGGACCAACAGCAGAGCTTCCGCGGCCGGCTCAATGAAAACTTCGCCCGGGAGCTCCTGGAGCTCCACACGGTCGGAGCGAATGGCGGCTACGACCAACAGGACGTGACGGAGCTTGCGGGACTGCTCACGGGCTTGACCGTGTCAGAGGAGGCCCCGCTGACGGGGTCAGGGCAGTATCGCCGCCGCGTCCTGCGCTTTGCGCCTGACCTCGCTACCCAAGCGGGCGCCGACGTGATGGGCATGCGCTTCGAAGGGCGTACACCGCGCTCTGGGGGCGGCGGCTACGGGCGCATCGAGCACATCGTTGAGCACCTCGCGGCCCACCCGATGACCGCGCGATTCTGGGCGACGAAGCTGGCCGAGTACTACGTGCAGATGCCGGCCCCCGCCCCGCTCGTGGCCGACCTCGAGCGCGTGTTCCACGCGAGCGGCGGCGATCCACGGGCATTGCTCCGCAGCCTCTCGCAGCACCCGGAGTTTTGGAAAGCGATGGATGTCCAGCGCATGACCACGCCCTTTGACTTCGCCCTGCGGCTCGGACGCGCGACCACGCCGCGCCACGTCTACGGAGCGCTGGACGGCTACATGAAGGAGGCTGGTATGGGGCTCTTTGACCACGCAACACCCGACGGGTATCCGGTCGAGGACGCCGCGTACATCGATTCCAATGCGATGCTCGCACGCTGGCGCGTGGCCCAGAAGTTCCCGTGGGCCACGCGCGTACTGGTCCCCGAAGAGGCGCGCCGCGGCTTTGGCGATGGCGCCGATGCCTTCCATGCGCGGGCCGTGGACCACGCGGCCTTCGCGCTCCTCGGCAAACGCCTCGGTGAGGAGTCGCTCCGCGCCGCGATCGCATTCATGGAAGAGCTCTCGGACGAGCCCGCATGGAAGCGCGTCGACAAGATGACCGTCCTCATGACCCGCCTACCGGAGGCGAGCTTCAGATGAAGAACTTCAACTCCTCCCGCTCCCAACTGTCGCGGCGTCGCTTGCTCCAGGGCGCCGGCGGCGGCGCGCTGCTTGCTGGCCTCTCGGGCCCGGTCCTGGCGAGCAAGGCATGGGCGCTTCGATTCGCGGGAACCGAAGAGCGCGCTCCGACAAGAGGC
>CAJXRJ010000974.1 GCA_913058555.1 uncultured bacterium | reverse complement strand
TCATGCCTAGTCTCGTGGGCTCGGAGATGTGTATAAGAGACAGCTCGTGGTGATCTTCCTCCGGGGCGGCGCCGACGGGCTTAACTTCGTGGTCCCCCACGGCGATGACGAGTACTACCGGCTCCGGCCGGGACTCGCGGTGCCGCGGCCGGGGGAAGCTGGCGGCGCGCTCGACCTTGGAGACGGCTTCGGCTTCCACCCGGGCTGCGCCGCGCTGATGCCGCTCATGAAGGAAGGGGTGCTCGCCGCGCTCCACGCCGTCGGACACCCAGACAACACGCGCTCGCACTTCGCAGAGCAGGACCGATGGGAGCTCGCCCACCCGAGTTCGATCAACGGCTCCGACCTCGGGACGCCCGGCTGGCTTGGCCGCTACCTCGCCGAGTCCAAGCCCCGAGGGGCGATCCGCGCCATCGCCCTCGGCAGCCGCATCCCGCGTAGCCTGCGGGGGAAGGTGACCGCCCTCGCGCTCCCGGGCCTCGACCAGATCGCGTCCCGCGGCGGCGATGCCGACCTCGCCGCAACGCTGCGCGCCCTTGAGAGCGCCTACGGGAAGGGTGGCGATGGGTTGAAAGGCGCACTGTCCGGCAACGGGAGCTCCACCCTGGACGCCATGGAGCGACTCGGCCAGGTCGCGGCGAATCCCCTCGAGCTCAAGGGCAACTATCCCGCGGGCCAATTCGGACAGCACATGCGCGAGGTTGCACGACTCGTCCACGCGGATCTTGGCCTCGAAGTCATCCAAGCGGAGATCAACGGCTTTGATACGCACCAGAATCAGGCCCAGCCCTTCAACCAACGCATGCGAGCCCTCGCCCAGGGCCTCCAGGCCCTGCGCACCGATCTGGAAGATCGCCTCGACGACGTGCTCGTGCTGACCGTCTCGGAGTTCGGCCGCACGGCCCGCGTCAACGGCACAAGGGGCACGGACCACGGCAGCGGCAGCTGCCTCATCGCGATGGGCGGCGCCGTACGTGCCAAGGACTCCGCGCCCCGCGGTGTCCTCGGTGATTGGCCGACGCTTGCGAAGGACGCCCTGCAGGGCCAGCGGGACCTGCGGGTGACAACGGACATTCGGGACGTCTACGCGGAGGTGCTAACGAATTTCCTCGCCGTTCCGACCCTCGAGAAAGTCCTTCCCGCCTGGGCACCTCAGCCCTTGGGTCTCGTGCAAGCGCAAGACCACCATGCCCCTGGCATCCCCCAGCCGAAGAAGCCCCGAACAGAGTCAAAGGACTAAGTGACGAAGTGACCATTTGACGATCAAGAATTCGCTACGCGAAAGACTTAAAGGCGCACTCGCCGAGCTCCCCGTACTGCCCCAGGCCGTGGTGGCACTGATGCAGCTCGACCCCAAGGACGAGAGCTACTACGACGAGGTCCTCAACGTCGTCTCGGCCGAACCCAACTTCGCGACGCGCCTGCTGATCATGGCCAACTCCGTCATCAGCGGAAGCCAGACCCCCGTCGAAACGCTCGATGCAGCATTCGCGCGGATCGGAAGCACGGGCGCCGCCAGCCTCGTCACGTCGCTTTCGGTGACTCGCGTGTTTGTTCCAAGGGACGACTGGGAGAAGAGCCTCTGGAGGCACGCCATTCAGGTGGCCATCGCCGCACGGGAGTTGGCCCGGAAAGCCAACGACCCTGAAGTTGATCCAAGCGTGGCCTACACCTGTGGCCTTCTGCACGACATCGGACGATTCGTCATGCTCCAGGAGGGCCCGGAGGCTCTCAGGCAGATCGATGAAGGGGGATGGGAAACCCCCGGCGCATTGGTGGAACTTGAGAAGTCGATCTGCGGGCTGACCCACAGCGAACTCGGTGCGAGTGCGTGTGAGCGCTGGAAGCTCCCGGCGACGATCTGCACGGTCATCCGGGAACACCACGACGAACCGGCGCTCGAGCCTATGGGTAGCGTGCAGAAGATCCGTGCCGTTGTGACCTCAGCCGATCTCGCGATGTTCCCCTCCGCACTCCCAGGCTCCCCGAGCCTCGAGGATGCGAGCCTCGCGACCCTGCTCGATATCGCGAAGAACGGACTCCCCCCCTTCCTTTCAATGAGCGTTCCGGAACTGAGGAACCTGCTCAAGGTTGTCTTTCGGGACTCGACCGCGATGACGGGCTCGCTTGGGCTGTGCTAGCAGGCCGTTGAACAATTCAACTATCCAGAAAACCGCCCCTCGAACGCCTC
>CAJXRJ010000973.1 GCA_913058555.1 uncultured bacterium | reverse complement strand
GAGCAGGCCCTCCGTTCCGTTGGACGGCAGCCGGTGGCATGCAGGACATCGACATGGCCGGATTCGGGGACGTCACCTTGGCCAGTGGTGTGAGCGCGGACGGCAGCGTCGTCGTGGCGAACTCGTATCTTCTGCCGCCGGAAACGCGCGCATTCCGGTTTCAATCCAGCGTGATGGGCGAGCCCTACTGCCGCCCGTCGGTGGCCAATAGCACCGGTTGCGGCGGCATCGTGCTCGCCAATGGCGACCCGCGACTTGCGACCGGTGCGCTCGAGCTCACGGCGACACTGCTCCCGCAGAACTCGTTCGGCTTCTTCCTGACGAGTCAGACACAGGGCAACGTCGTCAACGCGGGCGGTAGCGATGGCGCCTTGTGTCTCGGCGGGAGCATCGGACGCTTTGTGGGGCCCGGCCAGGTGATGAACTCGGGCGCTTCAGGCGGCTTCACGCTGACCGTGAACCTCAATGCAGTGCCGGCGGCAACTCCCACGGGTGTTGTTGCCGTTCAGGCCGGCGAGAGCTGGAACTTCCAAGTCTGGCACCGCGACGTGAACCCGGGGCCGACAAGCAACTTCACGGACGCGGTGTCGGTGACGTTCAGATAGGCGCCGGTTGGAGGGCCCTGTGTGGCTCGCTCCGCGTCATCTTCAGCCCCTGAGTGTTCGGGAGAAGTGAGAGTTCTGGCCCAACGAGCGGGGCTCGTGGGGCGGCTCTCGTAGCTCGTCTCCGAGTTCCCGTCCGATGCCAGTGGAGGAGATCGTTGGCCAAACGGTCGATCGCAGGCAGAGGCCAAGCGACTCGGGTGTCAACCGCGAGGGGGAGAGCGAAGAGAGAGAGATCAGTGAAGCGCTGGGTCTCGACGAGTCCTTTTGGGCACTTGATGCGCGACCACTCGCCGCGGAGCCCGGCCTCTCCGGGTAGCTCACCCCAGTTCGCAACTGGCGTATCTCTGGGACACGGCGCTCGTTGCGGGCGGGTTGTGGAAACCGGCCTCTGAGCCCCGTTGGGGCCGCCTTTCCTCAACTGGGGGAGAAGTGGCTCCATTGACGCTCTCAGCGTGGGTGCGCTTGCGGTAACGGGCCACAGGGGTGAGGATGCGGCTATGCAGCCTGCCATCCTCATAGTCATTTCAGCCGCCCTCTTGTCACCTCCATTGCGCGCGCAGATGTGCGCTGGTCCCTTGGATCTTGGCACATTGCCTGGCGACACGGAATCGAGGGCGTTTGCCGCAAGCGCTGACGGGGACGTTGTGGTCGGGACATCAGGAAGCAGCTCCTTCCGCTGGACGGCGTTGGGCGGCATGCAAGATATCGGCGGGCTCGGGGGACTAAGCACCCAGGCGACCGGGGTGAGCGCAGACGGGAGCGTGATCGTGGGAACTACAGGGGGGTATTCTTTCCGCTGGACGGCAGCCAGTGGCGTGCAGCAGTTCGGTGGCCCGGGTGGGTCCTCGGCCCATGACGTGACCGCAGATGGAAGTACGATCGTCGGGACGGCACCTCCCCTGCTGAGCTCGAACAACACCCGCGCCTTTCTTTGGACGTTCGGGGGCCTTCCCCAGTTTCTGGGAACATTGGGTGGCGCAAACTCTTCGGCGGAAGCGGTGAGCGCTGACGGGAGCGTAGTCGTGGGATGGTCGGAGGACGCGAACCAGAATCGCCGCGCTTTCCGATGGACAGCGGCCGGCGGTATGCAAGCACTAACGTCTTCGGGCACGGGGGTCCCCTTGAACGCCTGGGGCGTGAGTGCAGATGGTTCCATCGTTGTGGGTCATGCAGATATCAACGGCGGGCCTCCTGCCCATGCCTTCCGCTGGACCTCCACCGGTGGCCTGGAGATCCTCGGCCCAGGCTTTGCACGCGGCGTGAGCGCTGACGGAAGCGTTGTTGTTGGGTATTCACCTCCTCTCCAAGGCGCCCGCGCGTTTCGTTGGACGGAACCCGGTGGCATGCAGGACCTCGGTTCACTCGCCGGTCTCCCATCCCGGCTGTTCGGCGTTAGCGCTGATGGCAGCGTCGTCGTAGGGGAAATGGATGGGCTTGCGCTCCGCCTCCAATCCAGCGTCCTCGGCGACACCTACTGCCGCCCGACGGTTGCCAATAGCACCGGGTGCGGCGGCATCGTGCTTGCGAATGGCGACCCGCGCCTTGCCACGGGTGCGCTGGAGCTCACAGCGACACTGCTCCCGCCGC
>CAJXRJ010000972.1 GCA_913058555.1 uncultured bacterium | reverse complement strand
GCCCACCCCATCCGAAATGAGCGATCGAAAGCCCGTTTCCACGCCGAACGCCCCCGGCGCCATCGGTCCTTACAACCAAGCCATCGTCGCCGGTGGTTTTGTGCACTGCTCGGGCCAAGTGGCCCTAGTGCCCGAGACCATGGAGATCCTCGATGGGGACGTGGCCGCCCAAACGGAGCAGGTCATGAAGAACCTCGCCGCGGTGCTCGAGGCCGCGGGCTCCGGCTTTCAGAAGGCCGTGCGCTGCACGATCTTCTTGAAGGACATGAACGACTTCGGCGCCGTCAACGAGGTTTACGGCCGCTACTTCGAGGGCATGGAGCCGCCCGCACGCGCCTGCGTGGAAGTGGCCCGCCTCCCGAAGGACGTGGCCGTCGAGATCGACTGTCTCGCCCTCGCTTGATTCCATTTCTTCCATCGATAACTGACCAGCTATGAGCGTCGCCTGTGGAATCGTCGGCCTGCCGAACGTCGGCAAGAGCACCCTTTTCAATGCCCTCACCGCAGCGGGCGCCCAAGAGGGCAATTTCCCGTTCTGCACCATCGATCCGAACGTGGCCGTCGCGGCCGTGCCGGATACGAACCTGGAGGCCATTCACAAGTTCATCAAGACGGACAAGGTGCTGCCGGCTTCCGTCAAGATCGTCGACATCGCGGGCTTGATCGCCGGTGCCTCGAAGGGGGAGGGGCTTGGGAACAAGTTCCTCTCGAACATCCGTGAGACCGACGCGATCATGCACGTCGTGCGGTGCTTCGGCGGGTCCAAGGTGGTCCGTGAAGAGCCGGTGGATCCCATCGCGGACATCGAGGTCATCGAGCTCGAGCTGGCCCTTGCGGACCTCGACACGGTGGACAAGGCCATCGAACGTGTCTCCAAGAAGGCGCGATCGGGGGACAAGGACTCCCTCGAGATGAAGGAGCTCTACGAACGCGCCAAGGGCATGCTAGAGGCCGGGGAGCTGCTCCGCGGCCACGGCTGGACGGAGCGTGAGGCGAGCCTACTGAAGCCCCTTTGCCTCATGAGCACCAAGCGCATGCTGTACGTGGCCAACGTCGCCGACGACGATCTCGATGGGGGCTCGGACTACGCCAAGGCCGTGGCCAAGCGTGCGGCGGACACGGGCTCGGAGTGGATCGCGATCTGCGGCGACATCGAGTCGGAGCTGCGCAACATGGAGGATGAGGAGCGTGACCTCTTCATGGCCGATCTCGGCATCGAAGAACTCGGCCTGAGTCGGTTGATCCAGGCCACTTACAAGCTGCTCGGCCTGCAGACGTACTACACCGCTGGCGAGAAGGAGATCCGCGCTTGGACCGTGCACACCGGCATGAAGGCGCCCCAGGCCGCAGGCGTGATTCACACGGACTTCGAGAAGGCCTTCATCCGCGCCGAGGTGTACTCCGTGCCTGATCTCGAGGAGCATGGGTCCGAGGCGGCGATCCGCGCGGCGGGTCGGTTGCGCACCGAGGGCCGGGACTACGTGATGCAGGAAGGGGACGTGTGCCACTTCCTCATCGGGAAGTGACCCTGTGATCTTGCGGGACGTCCTGATGGTCGGCGCCGGCGGATTCGTCGGCGCGATCCTGCGCTTCGCCGCGTCGGGGGCGATCGTCCATGCGACCTTCCCCTTCGCCACGCTCTGCGTCAATGTGGCCGGGAGCTTCGGCCTCGGGTTCACGGCCGGACTGATCGAACGGGGGGCGGCCGGGGACGCCCATAGGCACATCGTCGCGGTGGGCCTCCTCGGTTCGCTCACCACGTTCTCGACGTTCAGCCTCGAGACCATCCGGCTCCTGGAAAGAAATGCGTACGGGCCCGCGCTCCTGTCCGTCTTCATGAACGTTGCATTGGCGCTCCTGGCGGCCTGGTTCGGGCTGCGAATCGCCTCCTGACGGCAAGGAGCGGGGCTCGTCGGCTGGGGCCGGGAGTCTGGGCCGTCCCAACGTTAGGGGCGTGTCATAACGAGGAACCGTGCCTCGATTCGATGAAACGTCGCGCTTCGGATCACGGGAGTAGGATTCGGTGCGCTCCGTCCAAGCTGCATGCCGACAGGCACGTTAGTTCCGCGGCGCTTCACTCTTCGCGCCCTTCACTTGTCTCTGGGGAAAGTCCGTGCCCGCACTTCAGGCTCAACTTCTCGCTTCCGCCCTTCTGTTCGCCGCCCCTCCCGCCCTGGGAGCTGTCTCTTATACACAT
>CAJXRJ010000971.1 GCA_913058555.1 uncultured bacterium | reverse complement strand
CGAGATCATGCCTAGTCTCGTGGGCTCGGAGATGTGTATAAGAGACAGGAAGACCTCTGGTTGGTGCCGTGAGGGAAAGGGGCCGGGACCAACGCCCCGAGAGCTCCGGCAAAGCAGAGATGGGAGTCAACAATGACGGCCTGCCGCCCGTGGATTCACTGGCCCAGCACGAGAGCGGCGGGGCTGCCCCCTTTGACGTTAGCCAGGCCCGTGAGTAGTGCTCCGCCCTGGCCCAGCTCCAAGGCTGTGCCCACGCGCACTTCGTAATTGCCGAAGGGCACGCGCTCGAAGGAAAAACGCCCTGCGGCATCGACGGGCGCCAGGGCTTGCGGGGCTCCGGACGCTGTCGGCAGGGAGAGGGGTGTCCCGCTCGGGGTGTACAGGGCTGCAAAAGGCGCCCTGGCGCCCGGCGCGCTACCGCGCAGGGTCGCCGTGGGGACGAGACGTGCCGTCAGTTGCGTCACGCCGGGGCGCAGGCGGACCGGCCCGGTGGACACGGCGCTCAGGGCTTCGCCCGCGGTGGACGTGGCCGTCACGCCGAACCACGCGGTCTTGCGCTCGAGTCTGAGTGTCACCGTCGGGCCCGCCCCGCCGAGCGAGTCGGAAAAGGTGAGCGGCTCGGGGAAGTCCGGCGTGATGCGACCGACGTCCGGTGGCAAGGCGCGGTCTGGCCAGAGTTCCGGAAGCAATGGAGTGTCGCCGGTGAGCTCTTGGGGCTCAGCTGAGGCGTCGAGATTCCACACGTGGACTCTCCATGTCTTGATCTCCGCGCCTTCGACCTGCAAGTCGATCTCGACCGTCGTGGGCCTTTCGCGATCGAGGCGCAGCGTGACCGGTGGGCCGCCCGCGAGCACGGGCTCCAGCACCGTCCGCGCCATGGACCGCTGGAAAGCGCTCACGCGGTAGTTACCGGGCGGCAGCCCGTCAAAACGAAAGCCACCGCCGCGCGCTACGACGGTCCAGCGTGGAGCGCAATGGGCTTCGCCGATGTCCAGGGGGTCGAGGAACGCGAACACACCCTCGGGGCTACCAGTGGTCGTTACGGTACCCTCGATCGCGAGAACGCCTGGAAGGCTCTCACGCTTCGACGATTCAGCGGCGAGTCGCACCACGACGTCCAGCTCGGCCGGGGCGCCGGAGTCGGGCAGCGGAATGCGCAATGGCTCAGCCGAGGCCGTCGGGCTGCTGACCAGGAGACCGCTCTCCACCAAGCGGTAGGCCGTCCCTCCCACGCGAAGCTCGAGCTGAACGCCCCTCGGCACCCCGAGCACCGTGGGCCCCCCAGCACTCTTCGATGCAAACGGATAGTAGTTGCGCGCCTCACGTCCAGCCGCCTGGGCGCTGGCTGGGAGCAGCGACTGGGCCAAGTCGATCTCGATCGGCACGCCCTGCTGCGGATCACCGGCGGCGGACTCAACGCGCACGCGCAGTTGACCCATGGCGGCCATGACGACGATTGCCTGCTGGGTTTCGCCGTCCTCGCTCGCTCCTGCATCGGACCAGCCGACCATGTTCAGGCCCTCGGCCTTGGCCCCCAGCACGTGCCAGCCGTCCGCCATCGCGAAGCGCCCCGCGGCGTCCGCAGTGACGGTCGCCGCCGCTCCGCCGCTCGGGTCCGACACGTGAACTTCGACCCCGGGCACCGGGGCACCCTTGACGTCCACCGCCAGTCCCTCAGCGGTGCGGCGAGGTGCAGCAGGAATCGGAGTTTCCGGATCGACGTGCCCAGACCCATCGTCGTCACCGGGGGCGACGGAAGAGCGCTCGGCTCCCGCCGGCTGTATCCACTCCTCGGAAGCGAGGTCACTTTCCTCCGCACCTGGCTCCGACGCTTCGGGGCGCGCCGTTTCATCGATTCCGCTGTCCGGGGAACGAAGGGCCATCCAAAGGCCGGCGGCGAGGGCCAGGCTGCTCGCCACCATCAGCCAGGCGCCACGCTCCTTTCGTGTCGAGGGCATGGCTGCACCATACCAGCTAGAACCCAGGGCGCCGAGCCACCGGGTCGGCTCTCCATGTTGGTCAACCCGCGCCGCACCCCGTCACGATCGCGACTCCGGCGCGGCCGCGGATGCCATCGCTACGCCGTTGATCGCACGAAGACTAGGTGTCTCAGGGGGCTCGGGGCGAGTGGGTGGATTGCTGGCGAGCGTCGGCTGAATCACGTACATAAGTCCCTGTCTCTTATACACATCTCCGAGCCCACG
>CAJXRJ010000970.1 GCA_913058555.1 uncultured bacterium | reverse complement strand
GAGATCATGCCTAGTCTCGTGGGCTCGGAGATGTGTATAAGAGACAGCCCTTCGGCAGACTCGGACGGGGCACCTGGATTCTCGAGGGCCACCGCGAGCTCCTGTTCTGAGGGGGCGTCCTCCTCGGAAGGCCCCAGGAGTGAATCCTGCGGTGAATCCTGCGGTGCATCCTGGGCTTGCCCTTGGGGCTCCCCACGCGTAGGCGACGTATCCACCGCTGCGGCTTCCGCCTCAAAAGCGAGCCGCTCTAGCTCTTCGCCCAAGGCAGACCCCGGTGGCAACGAGGCGGCCGCCTCATCGAGTGCCTCGGCCACATCGCGCATCGCATCGCCGATCTCCTCAGCGCCCGCATCCTGGGCGGCGGCCTGGGCCGCCGCGACGGCGCCAGCTAACTCGGCCAGTTGAGCATCGCTGAGTTCCCCAGGGTGCGCCGCCGCCGTGCGCTGCAGACCGGTGGCGAGGGCGCCGACCTGGGCCATGGCGGCAGCGCCTGCGGGCTGGGCTTCGTCCCTGGCTTCGATCGCACGGAACAGTGCCACTCCCCCGATCAGCGGAAGGACCAAGAAGACTTCGAAGGGCGGGACGGCCGCCGCCCTCAGGCGCGAAAAAGGAGCTCTGCCCAGGGCGCGCCGCGCCCCAAGCTCCGCCATGGGGCGCTCCGGGCGCGTGGCGTTTTCGAACGCCGCAAGCAGCCCGCCGCCCAGCCCCAGCCGTTCGTCGGCGCGGCGTGCGATCCCGTGACGCGAAGAGCGGTCGGTCCACGTCCAAGTCAGGAACGCCAACACCCCGACGATGGAAGCCAACGCCAGTGCCTCAAGGTCATCGATGCCATGCCCGCCCTGGACCGTCATCGCGAGCACGAGGATCGCGCTCGTGCTTCCGGCGCAGGCAGCCCGGGCATGGGACGCCTGGCGCGAGAAGCGCGAGACCCTCCGAATACGGTCATAGACCCGCACCGTATGTCGATTGGGAGCCGAAATCATGGGCGAGGTGCGGCTTGGGCCCCTCCCGTCCCGTCCCGCCTTTGGGCTGGCCCAGCTATCGCCGCGGCTCCGGCTCGGGCACGAGCGGTAGGGCGCTCATCAAGGACTCTGGCACGCGATCCAGCGGAACCGCCGACGCGATCAACAGGACCTCGGAGCCCGGCTGAGGCATGAGCCATCCGTTCGGGATCCATGCCGTTTGCGAAACGCACTCAGGGAGCGCGGTGGTCAAGAGGGTGTCGCCGTCCGAGAAGAACGACACGCACATCAGGTTGCCGGTCGCCTGGGCGGCGAACCGTTCCGCGTCGCCGGGGCTCTTGCCGGGCACATTGCGTGAGCCGAGCCAGACGAGTCCGTGCCGGCGCATCGTGCGGTCACGCTCAAGGTCGATTACAAGGTCCTCAAGGCGATGGAAATGAACCGTTTGCTCGGGGAACTCACCGGTGGCCTCGTCCATGGCACCGGCCGCCTCCTTCCAAGCGGCGTGGAGGAAAAGCGGCTTGCCCTGGGGGATCTCAACGTCGTGGGTGCGCGCCCCCGCCCGGACCTCTTCCCTGGTGGGCGGCGGGTCGACCGCGGTGTAGACGACATTGGTGCCTGGCTCCGCCCCCATCGCCAAGAACGCCGTCGCGAGGAGGAACGCGTCGACCGGGGTGACGAACAGCGACTCGTGAACCGCGCCGTTGGGATTCACCAAGAGGTACTCGAGGTTGTCGTGGCGCACCTCGATTCCGGCGGGGAAGGCCAGGGTCTGGGCGTCGATGTCGACGATCAGACCGGCCTTCGCAAAGGCCTCTTCGACGTCCTTCTCTTGCGATCCAGCAATCTCCTGTGCCGCCGACTCTTGGGATCCCGCGGGCTCCGCGGAGGCTGGCGAAAAGGCCAGACCCGCTCCGAGGACCGCGGCCGCGGCGCCCCCAAGCGCCCACTTTCCCGAGCGCCGAATCGGTAGAGCAGCTCCCAAGCCGGTCCGAAGGCCGGCACCTCGGCGCTCCCCCAGGGGTCCCGAAGGGTCCGACGACAGATCGCCCGAGAATTCGCGTGGTTGTTCCATATCACCTCGAACGTAGCCCAACGGCGTCGGTTCACGGCATTCGATCAGCTCGAATCGGATCCCGTGAGAAGGCGGTCCTCGATGGGGACGAGCCGATTCGCCGCCTCCCTACGCACCGATCTTGTAAGCCGCCCTCCCCTGGGCACGCCGGTCCATGCCCCCTGTCTCTTATAC
>CAJXRJ010000969.1 GCA_913058555.1 uncultured bacterium | reverse complement strand
TGTGTATAAGAGACAGCTCCAACAGGACGATGAGCGCCGCCGCCGCCACCCAGATCTCGGTGGCCAAGGTGGCGATTGCCGCGCCTTCCATGCCATAGGCCGGCGCCAGCAGCGCATTGCCGATCAGGTTGATCGCGAGGCCACCGGCGGCGATGCCGAGGACCCGTCGCCCTTCTCCGCGGGCCACGACGGAGGTCAGCAAGGGGGCTCCAAAATGCACGGCGACAGCCGCAGCGAGTAGCCATCCCAGGGCCGGAGCCGCGTCCACGAAGGCCGGCTTGAAGATCTCGAGGATCAACGTGCGGAAGGGGAATAGCGCCCCTGCGATGACGACGCCCATGGCGCCCGTGACGGCGGTCAGTCGCAGCGTAGCCGTCATCAGCTCGCCGCGCCCATGGGCCCTTGCCAGCCAGGGCAAAGCGGCGGACGAGGCGAAGACTCCGCCCATGATCGCGAGGCTCATGACGCGCACGGCGACGCTGTAGTGCCCGACAGTCTCCTCTCCAAAGAGGGCGCGGACGAACACGTTGTCGATGTGGAAGTAGAGCTGCTGGCAGACCGCGGCTGCGCCAATGGGGATCGACGCGGCGAGGAAAGACGCCATCGGCGCGGCGCGTACCCCCGCCACGCTCGGCAGCCCGCGCCGGCCGAAAGTGTGCAAGAGCACGTTGCCGGTGGTGCTTCCGAGGGCGACCGCGGCCAGGTAAGCGAGCGGGCGCGCTTCCCCGGTGGTACGCAGGGCCAGAACCAGCGCCAGGCTCACGAAGGACGCGCCCGCCCGCACCAACACAGGCGAGCGCCATCTGATGGCGTTGCGCCAGCCGATGGTCGAGAGCTCCAGCACGTGGCTGAGCTGGTAGAGGGCGGCGAGCCCAAGGAACCAGGCGCCGTCCTCCTCCAGGGCAAAGGCCGCGGCCAGGACACCTGCCACGACGCACATGGCCGCCCCAAGTCGCGCGCGCCTGGCGGTCTTCAGCACGCTTGCAAGGTCCGCGGGGCGCCGCGACGAACGCTGGACGGCGACCTGGCCCGCCCCGAAGTCGACGATGCCGTCGAGAACCAGGAACACCGCAAGCCAGAAGGTGAAGATGCCGAAGTTCTTATCCGTGAGCCCCTGGGCCAGGACCCACAGCATCACGACGGTGCAGCTGGACCCGAAGAGGCGCCCGCCCACGAGCCACCCTGCGGAGGTCCACACGCGGGTGGGGATGCCGCCCGCCTTGGCAGTGCCGTCTCCGCTTGGCACTGGGCGCACGCCGCCGGATGAAGGATCGTGAGAGCCTTCGGGGGCGGAATAGTTTGGGTCGGTGGGGAGCAAAGGCGTGGCGCGGCAGGGAGGGCGTGCTGATACATTGACCTGATGGACGCCGCCGGTGAACGCCTTTCTTCCCTTGGTGCTTACGTGGGCGAGTCCGGGACGACGAGGCTCCGTCCGATCCGGAGGAGCGACGCGGACGACCTCTTCCCCGAGGTCCACGGCCGGCACTCGGTCACGCAATGGCTGTGCTGGGAAGGGCCGGCCGACCTGGCAGAGATGCGGGACCGGTATCAATCCTGGCACCGGGGTCTCGCGTCGGAGCCCTTGCTGATCTTCGCCATCGAAGAAGCCCGTGACGAAGAGTCCTCCCCGGCTGCCATCGGGGAGCTGACCCTGCGTTTTGACGGCCACCCCGGGATCGGGGATCTCGGGTACTGGCTGGGGGAAGTGCACCACGGCCAGGGGCATGGCTCAAGGGCACTGTCCCTTGCGGTGGAGTTCGCTTTCGAACAGCTGGACGCGCGGGTTCTCACGGCCAGCGTCAAGGAGGGCAATCGGGCCTCGGTCGCCATGCTGGAGGCGGAGGGATTCCACCTGGAGCCCGCCCCCGGGCGGGAGGCCCAAGGGGGGGCCGGAGAATCCGGCGGGAAGGCTGCTCGCCCTGGCCCGTCGATTGCGTGGTACGCATCCCTGACTCGACGTGCCTGGGCTCGAATCAAGGCAAGATGAGGGCAGGGGCGCGCTAGAACCCGCCGAATCCCGTCCCTCGCCCTGGCCCGCGGCCTATACACCTCTCCCATGCCTTCCCTCCGCAACGTCATATTCCTGAGCCTCATCGCAGGCCTCGGGATTTTTGCGTTCCTCCTGACCCACCGTCCCTGGGAGGAGGGCGGTCTCGGGGACGTGGGCGACGGGGACGGACGCGTGGGGACTGTCTCTTATACACATCTGACGCTGCCG
>CAJXRJ010000968.1 GCA_913058555.1 uncultured bacterium | reverse complement strand
CTCGGAGATGTGTATAAGAGACAGGTTCATGATCGAGCGGGAGAAAAAGAGCGACGTGCCGTGGAAGGCTAGGCCGCTGATCTTCGGAGGTCGTATGAGTATGCATCCCAATCGGCCTGCGGCTTAGCTGCGCCGTTAAGTGCGTTCGGATGGCAGGTGCCACCAGTTTTCCTTGAGGGTGCCTGTTTCGCCCAGGGTCCAACAGGCGACGCCGCCGCCGGTGTGACCAGTGGCGATGATCCCTCGCTCGTCATCAATAGCAATACCCAGGAACGGTCCATTGCAGGCGAACACTTGGCGGTTGCCGATTGCGCCTACGGCAATGACTGAAATCGACTTCTTGTCGAAGGTGAATACGAACCGACCATCCTGGGCGAAGATGGGCGCTTCCGAACGATGGAGCACCCGCAGTACTTGGAATTCACCCTTGTGGATGCCCTCGAAGTCAAAGATGGAGGCGGTGCCTGCGCCGCAGTCGACTAGAAGCCGGTCGGCGTCATCAGAGGTCGACACACTCGCGGTTCCCCGTCGGTGAGCGCCCCATGGCTGATCCTCCTTGAGCTGGGCGTCCGAGAGAAGACGTACTTCCTCAATGAGCTTCCCGCTCACCGTCTCTTTGATGCGCAGGACACCGTCGTGACCGAGCGTCACGAGTCTCTTGCCATTCTCTGCCAAGCACGCGTCAGCAACGCGCACTGAGTGGGTCTCCTGGGGGAGGGTCTTGTTGTCCTTCCAGTCGAACACGCTGACCCGCCTGCCCGCCCAGAACACCGCATGTTGGCAGTTAGGGGACACGTCGACCCCGAAAGGTCGGTTCCTGCTGAAACTGCGCCGCGGGGGCAGCGGTGGCCCAACCGGCGAGGAGAAGCGGAGCGAGCGTGATCATTGCGGCTGAGCCAGTGCCTGCCGGAACATGGCGATGCGGGACTCGTAGCTCGAGAGCTCCATTGCTGGGAGGGAGCCGCTCGCGACGCCCTTTTGGATCCAGGGGAGGTTGTCGAGGTCCTCTTGGACGAGCTTTTCGTAGGAGGGTTTGAGGGAGTCGAGCCAGGCTGCGGAGGCTTCAGATGTGGCGGGGGCGGCGAGGAGTTCGTAGCGGAGGTGGCTGGTGCCGGGCTCGCCGGTGGGCAGGAAGCGCAGGACGAGGAGGTGGCTCGGGAAGAGCATCAGGATCGTGCACGGGAAGACCAGGTAGACGTGGTGCGCGATCTGTTGGGCTCGGTTGAGGGTCGGGAACCAGTCGACGCCGGCGGCGTGGGCGGAGGCGCCGAGGATGCCGTCCGGGGCATAGGCGTCCGGGAGGCGGAAGGGCAGGGCCATGCGCGAGTGGGGGGCCATATCGCGGATCGCCATGCCGCGAAAGTCCACCATCGGATGGGCCGAGCGGGTGTGGATGGAGGGCACGTGGTAGGGCTCGAGGAAGGCCTCAACGCCGATCTTCCAGTCGAAGTCGCAGGCGACGTCCCGGCGCATCACGGTGCGGCACAGGGACAAGGGCCAGTTGGTGAGTTCGTCCTGGAGGTCGGGGCCCAGGAAGGTTTCGAGCGGCGCAGCACTCGGATCGAGGGTGGTCCAGACCCAGCCTGCCCAAGTGGTACTCAACAGTTCGGGAAGCGCGAGGGCGCCGGGGCGTGCCTCGGGCCGCAGGGACTCGGGGTGGGGGCAGGCGGTGAGGGCACCATCGAG
Organism: uncultured bacterium; assembly: GCA_913058555.1. Lineage (GTDB taxonomy): Bacteria > Planctomycetota > UBA1135 > UBA1135 > Saltatorellus. The sequence continues at coordinate 538 of CAJXRJ010000968.1, read as the reverse complement.
GCCGTAGGTGAAGGCGTGGTACGGGCAACGTAGGGACTTGGCCACGCCGCACGGCTCACGCAGGATCTGCGCGCCGCGGTGACGGCAGACGTTGACGAGGACACGGAGCCCCTCCTCGCCGCGGATCGCGACGACGGGTGTGCCTGCGATGGACTCGGTGGCGAAGGCGCCGATCTCGGTCAGTTCATCGACGCGGGCGATGGGGAGCCAGGTCTTCTTGAACACAGCATCACGTTCACGGGCCGCGACCTCGGCGGAGGTGTAGACAGTGCCATCGATGGTCCCCTTCAGCGGATCCGGCGTGTCCGTTCGAGGAGCGCCGAACGTTGCGAGGATCTCCGCTTCGATTTCATGCCTCATCGGGCGGCGGGTTCGGTGCTGGCCTGCGCGACGTTGAGGAACGGGGCGGCGTCCGCGGGGGGCCGGAAGTTCTCGATGCCGGGGGGCACGGGGAACTTCGCCTGGGCGAGCCGTGCGCGAAGCCACTGGACTGTCTCTTATACACATCTCCGAGCCCACGAGACTAGGCATGATCTCG
>CAJXRJ010000967.1 GCA_913058555.1 uncultured bacterium | reverse complement strand
GAGATCATGCCTAGTCTCGTGGGCTCGGAGATGTGTATAAGAGACAGGGAGAGGACAATGCGACCCGTCGAAAGGGGCCCTGCACATTGGTCGACGATAGAGGCGCTGAGGCCCTATCCATCTGAATGCTGGGCCGATTCCGATGCCGCAGCCGAACATGGGGCTTCGCTAACGATGGGCCATGGGCCCCAAGCCCCGACCGCCCTGGTGGAACAGACTCCCCCCGTTGGTGTTTCGAGGTCGCTTCCAGTGAGCGCACTTACGCAGGCTTATCGGCTCTTTCCGAGCTTGGGGAAGCCACGATCCCACGGCGAAGCTAGGTTCAGAGTCGGATGAACCGACGTCTCCTCCCCCTGGTGCCCCCTCATACGTGAGGCAACCTTTCGACCGCCCAAGGCCGTGTGCCGGGTTGGGTCGGGGGGCCGGTCGGTTCCGTCGAAGGCGTTTTCTAACGCTCTCTTCTCCCTCGGTCTCGACGTTTCGTTCCACGCGCTGCGCGGCGGATTCCCCCCCGCCCCCCTCTTGTTTTGCGCATGGAACTCCCTTCCGAACGGGCGCTTATGGCGACCCTCGCTGTCTTCGTCGCAGGTCCCGCCGCTGCCCAGCAGTGCTATTCACCCCAGAACCAATGCTTCAGCTTCGCGCCCCCCGGTGAAGAAGTAGAACGCATCGATCCGGGCATCGTCCTGCGCTCCGAATCGCTTGAGATCACAGGTGACATCCGCATGCGCGCGCGCTTCGCGGACTCCCCGGATAACGCGCCCTACAACGGCAACGACCAGCAGACGACAAGGACCCGGGTCCAGCTCGACTACACCGTCAACGACAACATCAACGCCTTCGTCGAGTTCAACTTCTCTGAAGTCTGGGCGGGTTCCGAGGGCTACTCGGACGCCCAGCCCGACCCGACACTGGGCGGCATTGCGTCCCGCGAGAACTTCAACGCCATTGGGCAAGCCTACATGCAGCTCGAGGACGCCTTCGACCTCGGCACGAGCATCCGCATTGGGCGCAGCAACTACTTTTTGGCCAATGGCGCAGTCCTTGGGTCGTGCGACTTCCTTCAGTACCCGGGCGCGTTCACCGGCGCGTGGATTGCCAAGGGCTTCGACGTGGGCGAGGAGAGCCGCCTCGACCTGGAGATCTTCGGATTCGACAACTACGGCCCGCTCCAATCCCAGCTCCCCGGCGGTGGTGAACGCTATGCCGGAGGCACGGCCCGCTGGACCGTGTCGGAAGAGGGCCTGGTGCGCAAGGTCAACGCCTATCACATGCTGGGGACCAGCGACGGCGACGTGACCCGCAACGCCGACGACAACTGGACGGGACTCGAACTCGACGGCGCCATCGCCGATGAGCTGGACTGGTTCGTCCAGATCGCCCACCGCAAAGTGGGCGGCGGCGAGGACGTTTCGGCGGGCCGCGCACGGCTTGAGTACAACCCCGATGGCGACGGGCGCACCCTACGCCAATTGGCGTACACCTTCACGGACTCTGAGGGCGCGCTCCAAATCAACCCGGCCGACTTCAACACCGCAGGCCTGCTCCACCAGTACGGCGGCATCTGGCGCAGCGACCTGCAAACCAACCAGCTCAGCGCCGCCATGGACATCGGCGGGGGCTACAGCGCCACCCTCACGGCATTGACCCTCGACCGCCGCGGCTCGGCGACCCAACTTGGGGACTTCGAGGTAGACGGACTGCTCGGTGAGGAGTTTGACTCTGGGCTCCACCTTGGGCTCGGCTACGGACGGGACAATGACGATCGCCAGGTGGGCTACCTCCAGGTCACGGCATACTTCTGATTCGCCATACGCCGCTCACGTCATGAACGCAAAGAACCCGAAAGCAGAGGACGTCATCGCATTCGCGGACCGGTCTTGGGGCACCCCATGCCCCACCTGCGGGACGGCACTCCTTGGCCATGACGCCGTGCTCAGCCTCATGCTGGGCTTTGCGGACGGCCCCGTTTGCGCCCCGTGCTTGGCACGGCCGCTGGGCCGCGAAACGGTGCCGTTCCTCGAGGGCGCGCACCAGAACGTCCGTCGCCTGGCTTGCTACCGAGCGGGCTGGGCCCACGCCGACGCGCGCCTCTCCGCCGAGGGCCCATGGCCCGAGGACCGCATCCCTTTTCGCCTGCGCATGCCAGCGCCGGAGGAACCGGAAGGAGACGACGACGAAGACGCGTGTCAGGACCTGTCTCTTATACACATCTGACGCTGCCGACG
>CAJXRJ010000966.1 GCA_913058555.1 uncultured bacterium | reverse complement strand
TAAGAGACAGCAAAGCACTCGGTGAGGCCCTCCGCCTCCCCAGCGACGGCGCCCCGAGCCCTGAGCCCACCGCCGCCGGCCCAGGTCAGCAGCCCGAGCCGATCCACGCCGAAGAAGTGGACCTCGGCGCCGCGGTGGAAGCCGCCCAAGCGTTTCAAAGTGAGGCACTTGAAGCCAGGACTCGCCTCGCGGACGCGGAGGTCAAGGGCGCCCAGCTCGCCCAGACCAACGATCAGCTCGAAGGGTTCGTGCGATCGGTCACCCATGACCTCAAGGCTCCGCTGGCCGCAATGACCGGGTTCCTGGCCATCGCGCGTGAGACCCTGGAGGAAGGCGACGCCGAAGGCGCCATCGCCCTCCTCCACCGGGCCGAACAGGCCTCGCTCCGCGCCGACAAGCTCGTCCGGGAACTCCTGGAGCTCGCGAAGATCGGGCGCTCCGGCGAGCCCGAAGCCGTGCATATCAGCACCGCCGTCGGGGGCGTGCTCGAGGAATACGACGTCGCCATCGAAGCCGCGGGCGTGACCATCGAGGTCGCCCCCCGACTTGGTGTCGCGCTGGTCGATCCGCGCGCCCTGAGGCAGGTCCTGGGCAATGTCATCGGCAACGCCCTCAAGTACGGCAGCACGGCGCCCTCGCCGACCCTGCGGATCGTCTCGACGAAGTCCGCCCACAGCCTGCAGGTGAGGATCTCCGACAACGGCCCGGGCATCCCGGTCGAAGCCCGCGACCGTGCGTTCGATCCCTTCGAACGCCTCACCGATCGCGGAGAAGGCACCGGCCTCGGACTTTCCCTAGTGGAACGAGCCATGGCCAACGCCTGTGGCACGGTCACCGTCGAGGATACGCCCGGCGGCGGCGCGACCTTTGTCCTTCACTTCCCGCTGCCCTCGGAGTGGGGGCCATCGGAGTGGAGCGGCGCGGAACAGAGAATCATTGCGGACGACAGAGAGGCCCGTGGCGAGATCGCGGCATGCGAGTATGGTGACTGACTCCGGGAACGGCCTGAGCTTGATGAACCAATCGAAACACCCAATAGCGAGTGGGCGTAGGGTGCTGCTGGTGGAGGATGATCCCGACCACGTCACGATCGCACAGCACTACCTTCGCAGGCTCGAAGGCCGCGTGTCGGGCGTGGAGACCTGCAGCAGCCTGGCGGACGCCGAGCCGCTCATTCGGGCCGGAGAATTCGACCTCGTCCTGCTGGACTTGACCCTGCCCGACAGCGTTCTCGAATCCACGATCGAGGCCATTGCGGACCTATCCAAAGGCAGGCCTGCGATCGTCGCGATGAGCTCCCTCGACGTCCCAGAGATCCGCCAGCGCGTACATGAGTGCGGTGCCGCGGCGTTTCTTCCCAAGACCAGGCTCAACGCCAAGTCGTTGAACGAACTGTTCGACCAGCTCGACTCCCCCAAGGGGCGAGGTTCGGACGCAAGCGGCCCACGCCCTTCGCTAGCCGCAGCCAAAGCCGCCATCGAAGTCGCGTCGCCCCAGCGCACGGACGGCAAGACCCTCGCCTCGAAGATCGCCCACGATGCCAACTCTTGGCTCACGAACGCGTCGTTCCGCATCGCCGCCCTGCGCCAGCACGAGGGTACGAAAGACTGCTCCGTCGCCCAGAGCCACCTCGACAGCATCGAGACGTCCCTGAGCGCGATCTCATCCATCGTGAGCGGCTCGCGGTCGGTCTGCATCGACGAACTGACGGCGATCACCGTGGAGGCCCTGGACCTGAACCAACGGCTCCCCAAGATCGTCGACGTCTGGCGCATCAGCTCGCCCAAATCCTCTTTGACCGTCGAGCATTCGGACTTGCCCAAGGTGGCCGCCGACGAAGCGGCACTCTCGAACCTCTTTGCGATCTTCGCGAGCAACGCCCTGAATCACGGCCCGAGCACCCAGGAAACCGTGCTCCGGATGGGCCAAGTGCCGCCGCCTTCCGAGGAGTTCGCCACCCTCAGGATCACCGACGACGGTGGCCCTTGGAAGGTCACGAATCCGGCGCGCATCACCGATCCCACGTTCCGCGGCGACCCCTCGCTCCCCTATCCGGGCCTCGGGCTCTACCGCGCGAAGCGATGGATGGAGCGCATGGGCGGCTCCCTCGAGATGGTGCCGCGGGAAGATTCACCGGGGGCCTACGCGGCGCTCCTGAACTTCCGCGCCTGCGTCTGAGCCTGTCTCTTATACACATCTCCGAGCCCACGAGACTAGGCATGATCTCG
>CAJXRJ010000965.1 GCA_913058555.1 uncultured bacterium | reverse complement strand
GTCGTGGGGGTCTCGGAGGCCCACTTAGACGGCGAAGAAGACTTCCTGCGCGTCGAGGGCATGCACACGTTCGTGGCGAAGGACCCGGATGTCCACGACGAGGTCATCCGGTTCCTTCAGGGAAGCACGCACCCTCACTGAGCGAGGGCCCGCGCGGCCTCGAGGGCCACCAATTGGTTACCGAGAGCCGTCAAGTGCACGCCGTCGGTTGTCAGGATGCCCCGGTCGACGTTCTTGGGGTTGAAGACGCCCAAGTAGGTTTCGAAAGCGAGCCGAAGGTCGCATAACACGGCACCTTCTTCGGACGCGACGGTGCGGGACACTGCGGCGAATCGGTCCAGCATCTCATCCAGCGTATTCTCGCCGTTCCGTTTTTCGCCGATGACCGTGGGCGTGGCGAGGACCACGTCCGCACCGCTCTCCTTGAAGTCGCGTACGAGCGTTCGAAGGCCCGCCTCGAACTCTTCGATGGGCGTGCCCCGGCCATTCTCGGAGTGCCAGACGTCGTTGATCCCGATGTACAGGAACACTTTGCTCGCTCCCTTATCGATCACGTCGGCGCGGTAGCGGCGCAGGAGGTTGGGGACCCTGTGTCCGCTGATGCCCGCGGGGATGACCGCGGCACCGGGGCGGCTGACCTTCAAGGCTTCCCGGAGCCGGTCGACGTAGCCACCCGGCTTGTTGCCGGCCTGGGTGATGGAGTCCCCAAGGAAGGCAACGCGTTCGTCGGCCGCCATGGTTGTTGCGAATCCACCCGCGGCAACGCTCACGGTGTGCTCGACGTCGCGCCGCTTGGAGAAGAGCCAGGGGAGGACACCGTCCGGGTCGTAGGCCTTCTCCCAAGACCCGTGGCCGACACCCTGGAGTTCGTGGTACTCGACTTCGGCGCCGAGGTCGTTGAGCTTCGCCGTCATTTCGCGCGAGTAACTTGGTTTGATGACCTCGTCTTGGTCGCCGTGCCAGATCGAGAGTGGGAGCCCCGTAAACCGGGCGGCAACCTTCGGGTCGTTGCGGCCACAGATCGGAGCGGCGGCGGCGAACCAGTTGGCGTGGGAGCCCACCAAGTCAAAGAGCCCGCCCCCTCCCATGGAGAGGCCGGTGACGTAGAGGCGGTCGCGGTCCACCGGCGCAGATTCCAGCAGTGCTTGCATGGCAAGCACGGCCGCCTGCATCGGAGGATTGAGCTTCTCTTGATCGAAGTCGTACCACCGCGTGCCCTCGGGGCACTGGGGAGCGAGCACGTAGCAGGGGAATTTGGCTCGATACTCCGCGGTGGCCATGCGCTCAGGGAAGTGCACCAGCTGCGCTTCGTTGTCGGAGCCACGCTCCCCCGATCCGTGGAAGAAGAGGACGAGCGGATACTCCTTTCCTTTCTCCAGATCCGCGGGGGGCATCAGCCGGTACGGATACTCGACGCCGTCGACTTCGACGGATCCCGAGAGAAAGGGCGTGTCCTGAGTGCCCTCCAGCGAATTCTGGGGGCCCTGGGGTGCACCCTGGGGACTCTGTAGCGACGACATGGCGCAAAGGGTGACGAATCCGAGCAGGGACGTGGGATAGATCATGGCCACATGATCGCCTCAAGAGCTGCTGACGTGCAGGGAGTTCCTGTGAAGCTCTATCCCACGTAGCCGCCCGGCATTGGACCGGCGCGGCGCCCTGCCGCGCCCAGAGGGCCGCGGCGGAGCGGAGAATCCGGAACCTTGGCCCTCGAATGCCTTGCCGCGTTGCTCTGTTCCTTAGGGTCGCTAGTTGTCCTGAAGGAGGCCGCCGGCGCGCCAATCATCGGTGCCGGTGACGCTGCGGGAGTTGCCGCCCGAAACGCTCGACCCTTCGCCCGCGGCCTTGTTGTTTTGGCCGCCGGTCACGGAAGCCCAAGTGCCTGCGAATCCGTTCAAGGCCCGCCCGGCCTCATTGTTTCGGCCCCCACAGGTGACGGCACTGAAGCCGCCGGCCCGGTTGCCTTCGCCGCCCACTGCGGTGGCGTAGAACGTGGTGCCCTGGCCGAAGCTGCCGCGACCAGCGACATTGAACGTGCCCCCAAGGATCGTGCAGTAGTCGCCCTGTGAGCTGTTCGCTGAGCCCCCAAAGACCGAGGCGGCAAACTCGGTGGCCTCGTTGTTTTGGCCGCCAACGGCAACGGCGAATTGCCCGGAGGCGACGCCGGAGGCACCGCCCAAGACGCTAGTTCGGTTGCCGCTCGCGGTGCTGTCTCTTATACACATCTCCGAGCCCACGAGACTAGGCAT
>CAJXRJ010000964.1 GCA_913058555.1 uncultured bacterium | reverse complement strand
CGAGATCATGCCTAGTCTCGTGGGCTCGGAGATGTGTATAAGAGACAGACACCGACGCGGCCCTCGAAGAGTACGACCGGCTCTGCCGCGACCTTCTCGAAAGGGCACGCGCGGAGGATGCGGACTACGACCACTTAATGGAGGCGGCGCGGGCCCTCGCATTCAACGCCGACCTGCGTATCCAGAGCGATCTGGCCTTCCGCTTCGACCCGGCCGACCTGCCGCAGCCGGGGGCTTTGATCGACGGGGAGGACAACGTTTCCAGCGAGCTCAAAGGGGAAGTCCGGAGCCTCGCAAAATCATCCAAAGGGCTGGCGGACCGGGCCCTGAAGATGCGGGCCGACGACCCGGGCGCTTGGCTCTTCAGCACCCTCGGAGCGGGGCTGTTCCTCTGGTCCCTCGGTCCCCTCGAGGCCATCACCAGCGGCGGCGCCACGTCCTTGCCTAAGAAGATCAAGGCCCTCGCGGACGCCCATCCGGACTTCGAGGGTGCCTCTCCGCTGCGTCTGAAGGGGCGCTTCCAAAGCCGCGCGCCGTGGCCCTACAAGGACAAGTCCGGGGGCGTCGAAACCCTGGAGAAGGCCGTAGAGGTCGCGCCGATCCCCCTCAACCTTCTTTTCTTGGGTGACGCCTATTGGATCAACGGCCAACAGGCCGACGCGGTGGCCGCTTGGGAGCGCGCGACCCGGGCGGACGCAGACAAGGAGACCATGATCGCCGCGCCGCTCCTACGGGAGATCGCCCGGCTACGCGTGTTGAGCGCCGGGTCCTAAGCGGTGCCCAGGTAGCGGGGCGCGACGGCGTTGGAGTTGTCGACGAGGATCGCCCCTTCCGGCGGCACGGGGAACGCGCTTTGGTACGCGGGAAGGCGCTCCAGCCGCAACGCCTCGACGGGCGCCATGCCAACGCCCTGTCCTTTCGCGCGCCGATAGAGAACGTCCTCCTGGGCCAGAAGGTGCACGCGGAAGACTCCGCCCGATTGGGGCATGGCCTCACCCGCCTCGAACACGCTGACCGACGCACCCGACGCCGCGGCAGCCAGGAACCGACGTAGGTCAGCGGCAAAGAGATGACGACCGGAAAACGGCATGCCCGTGATGGCGACCGTCTTCGCAACGCCCACCACGCCTGTGACGCGGGCCAGCACGCGACCGCGCTCCTCGAGCACGTCGAGCAGCTCATCCATCCCGTCGAGGGTCGCCTCCGCTTCGACGGTTTCGGAGAGGCCGCCGTACCCGCGTGGGATGTGCACGTGGGGCAAGCCGTTCGCCCAGGCCGCGTCACGGTCGCCCCGCCGGTCCCCCACCATCACGGAGCTCCGCGAGTCGAAGGTATGCAGCAAATCGGCGATCATGTCGGCCTTGCTCCCGATGCCCGGGCTCGCCAGACACCGGGCCTCGTCGATCCACCGATCGAGTCCGAGGCCTCGCATCATTTCGTCGAGATAGTCCCGGCCGCAATTCGACGCCACCCCCAGCCGCACGGACTGGCCCTTGAGGGTGTCGAGCACCTCCACGGCACCATCGATGATCGCCGCCCGCCCGCGCTCCAGAAGGGCCTTTTCCTTCACGGCGCAGGCCTCGGCCAGCTCCGCTCGGACGCCGGCATCGAGGTCCCTGAAGGCCACAGCAAAGGCCTCGTCCATCGGAAGCCCGACCATCTTCAACCAATCCGCGGTGCTGGGAATAGGCCGATGGATCCCGCGCGCGCGGAAGACCTCCCGGGTCCCCGCCCGGGCCGCGTCGGGCCAATATCGGTCCGTCGCGACCAAGGTCCCATCGAGGTCGAATAAGACTGTGTCAAAGGGGAAGGGGCTCACGAACATGAATGTAGTGAGGGAGGGCCGATCGCTACGATGGGCGGATGGCACTTATCTCAACGCTTGGGGCAATCCTCGGTGGATTCGCCGCCCTTTCCGGGGCCCCGTCAGCCGCGGGCGCGCTGCCCACAGGCCCCCAGTCGGCCGCTGCCGCCCTGGACCAGGCAGGGCCGAAGGGCACGCTGGCCCTCTGCCAGGAGCTCGCCGCGGAGCCCCGGATCCCCGGGACGGGGGGCTACGACCGGTCGGTTCGCCTCCTGGAGGAGTTCCTGCGGGCCCGAGGCATCCAGGTGGAGCGGACCGAAGTCGCAGTGACGAGGGCGATTCCAACGCGCTCGGACGTGCTGCTCTTCGAAGACTCCAACACCCCCACCGCCTTCGCGGGCCCTGTCTCTTATACACATCTCCGAGCCCACGAGACTAGGCATGATCTC
>CAJXRJ010000963.1 GCA_913058555.1 uncultured bacterium | reverse complement strand
ATTCGAACCCGACCCCGACCTCGAACTACACCGAGGCCGTCCGCGTCCTGTTCTATTGATGGCTGCCCCATCCGCTGACGCCCCCTAAGGGTCGGCGACGGGGACACCTGCCACCGGAAGCCGCGCCCGTGCAATCGCACGGGTGCGGCTTCTTCTTTCGCCCCTGCCCGGGAACGTGAACGGAGCTTCACGCTCTGCCTGATCTGCACGGTTGCCCGATGTAATGACCCACGATCGGGATGCTCGCTCGAAACGCAAGGCGCTATCGGCCTCTCCCAAGGATGGCACCGCAAGCGATCACGAAGGTGCCTCAACCGGGCCTTGGGGCCCCGTAGACTCTGGGCTCGCGTGTCATTCCAAGGGCACGCGCCACCACCATTGAAGCTCCAACTTCGATCCCTCAAAGTCAGCCGCCGGCTGTGCCACACGCGCCTCCCCTTCCGGTTCGGCATCGCCACGATGACGGAGGCCCCGATGCTCTTCATCGAGGTCGCCGTGGACACGGACGCCGGGGAGGCGACCGGATACTCCGCCGAGCTGCTCGTGCCCAAGTGGTTCGCCAAGAATCCTGACTCGACCCACGAAGCGGATCGCGACGACCTCGAGGCCAGCGCGCGGGCCGCCTTCGCGCACATGTCGGAGCGGGGCGCCGACACCGTGTTTGGCCATTGGCTTTCTGCCCAGCAAGCGCTTGTGGAAAGCGCTGCACAGGGCGACCCGCTCGTGGCGATGTTCGGGGTCGCCATGGTGGAGAAGGCCCTCATCGATGCCGCATGCCGCGCGTCGACCACAAACTTCTTCGGCGCCCTGCGCCATGATGCGCTGGGGCTGCGGTTCGGCGATATCGAGCCCCGCCTCGCCGAGTGGACGCCCAAGCGGCTCGGGGACCGGGGACACTTCGCCCGCGTCCGCCACACCGTGGGGCTCGTGGATGACCTCGACAGCACGGACCTGGACGGCGACGAGGACCTCACCGACGGCCACCCGCTCACCCTTGAGAGCGACATCGAGGCCTACGGCCTGACGGACTTCAAGGTCAAGGTCTCCGGCGACGCCGAGGCCGACGCGGAGAGATTGCGCCGTATTGCAAGCCTGACGCCCGAGGGCGCAGCCTTCACCCTCGACGGCAACGAGCAGTACAGCGACGCCGGCCTCCTCGCCGACGCCTTGGACACCCTCGAACAAGAGGGCGGTGCGGAATCGCTCTTCGAGGGGCTCGTCTCCATCGAGCAGCCCATTTCACGCAAGAACACGTTTGCCCCCGAAAGCGCCCGGGGCATCGCGCGCCTCCGGGAGCGCGCCCCCGTCATCATCGACGAAGCCGACGCGACCCTCGACGCCTACCCCATGGCGCGCAAACTAGGCTACGGCGGCGTGTCCATGAAGGCCTGCAAGGGCGTCCTCCGCGCGCTCCTCAATCGCGCCCGCATCGACGTCGACGGGGAGGGTTTCCAGTCCGCCGAGGACCTCACGAACCTGCCGACGCTGCCGCTCTTCCAGGACCTGGCGGTGGTTTCCGCCCTTGGACTCGAGCACGTCGAGCGCAACGGCCACCACTACTTCCGCGGCAACCACCACCTGACCGCGGAAGAACAGGCCCACGTACTCGAGCACCACGGCGACCTTTTCGGCCCGACTCCACCGGCATCGGAGCCCACCGAGTCGGGATCCGAGCGAGCGACCACCCCAAGGGGCACCCTGCTGCGAATCGAAGGCGGCCGCATTTCCCTCGAGTCCCTCGACGCCGTCGGGCTCGGCTACGGCGGCCCAGTCTCCCTCGAATCCCGTCCATGAAATTCAAGCTCCCGGGTTCGCAGAAGACCCACGCCGCATTCCGCGCTCAGATCGACGGGCTCGGCCTCGACATCCAAGTTGACGAGACCCTTGAAGGACAAGCGGGCCCCCTCGGTCAGAGCATCGAATGGGCGAACGGGCGGACCGCGGCAAACCGATTCGCCATCCATCCGATGGAGGGCTGGGACGGCACCACGGAAGGCGCCCCCACGGAGCTCACGCGCCGCCGCTGGCGCCGCTTCGGCCGGAGTGGAGCTTCGCTCATCTGGGGCGGCGAGGCCTTCGCCGTACAGGCCGACGGCCGCGCGAACCCCAACCAGCTTTTCCTGTCGGACGAAGACAGCGCCGCCGCGCACCTCGCTTCCTTGCGCGAGGAGGTCCTCGAAGGGCGCCGCGAGATCGGCGTTGCGGAAGACATCGGGCCCATCGGCCTTCAGCTGACCCACTCGGGCCGCTGGTCCCGCCCCCTCGGCCCC
>CAJXRJ010000962.1 GCA_913058555.1 uncultured bacterium | reverse complement strand
TATCGTCGGCAGCGTCAGATGTGTATAAGAGACAGACACCGTGACGCTCGCGCCATGCGACGCGGTGGTGGATCGGTGGGTGCGAGCTTCGGAAGACGAGATCGCCGAAGCCATGCGCACGGCGTACCTGCGGGAGCGCATTTTGATCGAGGGAGCCGCGGGTGTTGCCCTGGCGGCTTGGAGGAAGGACGCCGAAGAGGGCCGAGCAGGCGGCGACTCGTGCGTCGTGGTCTGTGGCGGGAACGTCGATCGCGGGGATCTCGTTCGCGTGTTCGGGTAGGCGCTTCCCGGCTTAGATCTGCGGCTAAGATCAGCGGCTATGGCGAACCCCAAAACGGATGGCACCCTTGGCGCTCATCGCATTGTCTGCCTGACCGGCGCGGGCATCTCGGCCGACTCGGGCGTCGACACTTACCGGGACTCCGGCGGACTGTGGGAGGGCCACCGATTCGAAGAGGTCGCGACCCCCGAGGGCTGGGAGAGAGACCAGGCGCTCGTGTGGCGCTTCTATCAGCTTCGACGGGCACAGGTCCTGGGCGTCCAGCCCAACGCCGCCCACCACGCGCTCAAGGAACTGGCGGACCGCCTGGGGGCCGCCGGCGGATCCCTGACCCTCGTGACGCAGAACGTGGACGATCTCCATCAACGGGCGGGCTCTGAAGTCCTTCCAATGCACGGGGAGCTCCTGCGCCTACGTTGCGAGTCCTGCGGTGCGCGCCCGGTGGATACGGAGCACCTCGACCCGTCGGAGTTTGTGCCGTGCCCCGAGTGCGGGCACCGGTGGCTCAGGCCGGACGTGGTCTGGTTCGGGGAGATGCCTTATCACATGGACCAGATCGAGCGGGCCCTCAGCGCGGCGACGACCTTCGTCGCCATCGGCACCAGCGGCGCGGTGTACCCTGCGGCGGGCTACCTCTCATACGCCCGTGCTGCGGGCATTCCGACCATCGTGCAAGGGCTCGCGGAGCCCGATAACCTCGACCCCCGGGATCACTTTGTGCAGGGGCGCGCGAGCGAGGTCGTGCCCCAGCTGATCGAATCGCTCCTGGGGTGAGCTTGCCCCTCACCGGGGGACAAGGCCGTGAGTTACCACGGGGCAAGGCCCAGGAGGCGGCTCACCTCACCGGGCTCGTCGCGGTAGCGATCGTTTAGTTCGTACGGGTCGGCCACGACGTCGTAGAGGGACTCCACGGTCTCCGTCCCCTGGACCTCCCGGATGAGCTTCCATGGCGGGCTCAAGATCGCGCGGCGCTGGGCCTTGGCGTGATCGACTGCGAACAGGTACGTCGGGGGCGGGCCCACGTCCTTCCCGGCGAGGCGCGGGCCTGCGTCCTGGCCCTGGGCGCCGTCGAGGGGCGAGCCGCCCGCCCAGGCGAGCACGGTGGGGGCGACGTCGACCGTGCCGATGAAGGCTTCGCTACGCGTGGGAGCCAGGCGGCCGGGGAAGCGCACGCACGCGGGGACCCGAAGCGCGCCCTCGTGGCACGTGTACTTGCCCCCGCGCAGGGGCGCGTTGCGTCCGCCGTACTTGGGGTTGCCACCGTTGTCCGATAGAAACCAAACGACGGTGTTCTCGGCCAGGCCGCGCTCCTCCAGGGAGCCGAGGATGTCCCCGATACGCAGGTCGAGGCGCTCCACCATGGAGACGTACGTTTCCCGTGCTTGGGCGGGACCCGACGCCCGCGTGGAGTCCGGTCCCTGCAGCGGGGTGTGCGGCGCGTTGAACGCGACCACCATGAAGAGGGGCTGCCCTTGGGAGCGCTCCACAATGACCCGCTGGGCCTCTTGGGCGATCAGGTCCGTGGCGTAGCCCTCTTCCTGGAGCGGCTGGCCGTTCCGGTGCCAGTCGAGCGCACCATCCACGAAGTGGGTTTGGTAGTCGATCCAGCCGCGCAGGTGACCATAGCTGCTGGCGAAGCCCCGGCCGTTCGGCTCGAGCTCAGGTTTGCCGTGGCCGAGGTGCCATTTTCCTACGAGGGCCGTTTCGTACCCGGCGTCCGCCATGGCTTCGGCGAGGGTGGGAATGCCCAGTGGGAGTCCTGCCTTGTCGCGCGGCTTGACGTTGCGCGTCATGCCCATCGAAACCGCGTGGCGCGAGGTCATGAGCTGAGCCCGCGAGGGGGAGCACATGGGGGCGGCGTAGAAGCGTTCGAGGATGACCGACTCGGCGGCCAGGCGGTCGAGGTGGGGCGTCGCGATCTCTCCGCCCGTGAAGCCCACGTCGGCCCAGCCAAGATCGTCTGCGACGATGACGACCACGTGGGGTAGGGGGC
>CAJXRJ010000961.1 GCA_913058555.1 uncultured bacterium | reverse complement strand
CCTCCCGTCCCCCGCCTAGCCCCGGCACCGCCTCAACGTGTACGACTTCATCTCCGGCACCGTCGCCGACCGCACCGGCACGTCGATCATCATCGACGCCTCTGGCGTTGGCTTCGAACTCCTCGCTCCCCTCGGTGCGCCCTTCCCCGCACTCGGCTCCCCCGCCAAGGTCTACAGCCACTTGGTCGTCCGCGAGGATGCCCAGACGCTCTTTGGCTTCCCACGGCGCGAGGACCGGGACATCTTTCGCATCCTCCTTCGCGTGCGAGGTGTCGGACCGTCCATGGCCCTGGGCGTCATGTCAGGCCTGACCCCGGAGGACATGGTGACCGCCGTCGCCCACGAGGATTTGAAAGCCTTCACCGCCATCAAGGGCGTGGGCAAAAAGACCGCCGAGCAGATCCTCCTCGACCTGCGCGACAAGCTCAGCACACTCGCCGCCGTCGCGGGCAGTACCGCCACATCTACCTCCACGGCACCCGCCGCCGACTCTTCCCAACCCGCCAACGCCGTCGACGCGGTCACAGCCCTGGTTTCGATTGGCTACTCTGACAAGGAAGCCACCAAGAAGGTCGAGGCGGCCACGAAGGAGGTCGGCACCGACGACCTCGAGGCCCTGGTTCGCGCTGCGATGCGGGCCTGAGGAAGGCTCGGCGGGAAGGGCACCGTCATCGGGCCTGCCCGGCGCTCACTCCCGCGGATGACCCGGTCGGATCCACAATCCGCCCCATCAGAACCACCGCGCCGCCGGTGCCCTCGCGCACCATGAAGAGGTACGGGCGGTCCGCGATCACGGGCATCTCTATGGACGCGAGGATCGTGTTGGACTTGGTAATCACCTTCGACTTCGTCCCCGCCTCATCCACGAGCAGCCGCACCGACTGCAAGACCGAAGTGAGCTGCTGCCCCACTGGCCCTCCGGTGTCCAGGCGGCTGACGTCGAGTCCAGCCGCCTCGAAGGGACGCTTGATCCCAAGACTCTCAAGGGCGCCTCGAAGCTCGCGGGTGCCAGTCCATTCGAGCTTCGGCATGAAGAACGGCGTCTTGCGTGGGCTGACGGCATGGAGGCCCGCCAAGAATCGCTCGGGCGTCAGCCAGGCCTCGACCGCTGGCAAGCCGTCCTTTTGAATCGGGACCACCACGACCATCTCAAACGCCCCCCCCGCGTACGGAAGTCGCACGAGGGTGGCTTCGCTCGGTTGCCCCTTCTCCCCGATGCGAGACGCACGGACCTTGGGCGCCTCCCCGTAGGCCATCATGGGTACCGTCACGTCACTTCCGTCGAGGCGCGTGAAAGCTCGGTCCGCCGTCAGAGTCGGATCGAATCGAACCGCCCAGTCGGCACTGAAGTCGATCTTCGATACCAGCAACATGGCGGTTCGCTCAGCGGGTTCCGAGCCCACCGAAGCGGCCTCGCCGGTCCAAGCCGCAACCTCCTTGGCCGCCCCAATGGGATCCCCGGCGAAGTCCACGGACTTGACGTCGAGTCCAAAGATTGACCCGAGTTCGAGCGCTGGTTGTTCTCGGATCTGCAGCCCGGCACCCAGGAAGAGCCTCGCTGCATCCAGCAGGCTCCCGCGGTGTTCGCCCGAATGATCCACACGGTCCTGCAGCTCCGAGTAGGCCCCCTCGAACGCCTTGGAGCCCAGTGGCCCTGAGGAAGACCCCCCCGGCGTGTTGCCGTTGAGGTAGGGCACCAGCCCCAAAGCAACGCTCCCTTCCCCGCTTCCCTCCGTCGGGCTCTCACCGCCCATCGCACGCAGGATGGCAAGGCTCTTCCAAGTCCCCCACGGGGAATGCACCACGTTCTCGAGCGGAGTCGATCGAGCGAGTTCCTGGTGGAACTCCAACGCGAACCGGAACTGACCTTCGGAGAGAAACCGGCCCGCCTCGGTCAACGGGCCGAGGGGCATGTCAGCCCCGGCAATCAGCTCCCCATCCATGGCGCCACCGTCCTGGGTTCCGCTGCATGCCCCCGCCCATGCAGAGATCAGGATCAATGTGCACACCCGAAGCGGCTTCGGGAGGGTGCCGGGAAGGCTGACGTTGGGCGAGCGCTGGGTCATCTGGCAAAAGGAAGGTTTGGAGCGGTGCCGCCCGCGGGCAGCGCGCCCGGGGCGCCTGACCCACGAAGTAACGGATCGGGCCCTTGGATCGTTCACGGAAATATCGGACCGCATCCCACCACTGGCCATGGTGAGCTCCACCGTGCAGTGGCTCACCCAACCTGTCTCTTATACACATCTCCGAGCCCACGAGACTAGGCATGATCTC
>CAJXRJ010000960.1 GCA_913058555.1 uncultured bacterium | reverse complement strand
ATACGATATCATGCCTAGTCTCGTGGGCTCGGAGATGTGTATAAGAGACAGGGTAGGGGCAGTCGATGGATCCTTCGGACCCGTCACGGGCCCTTCCCGTCTCTTCTGCTGCCACGCATCGTCATGAAGCCCCAGGCCAAGCTCGCCATCACGTTCGCCCTCGTCGCCCTCGCCGGAACCGGGGGTGTCGTTCATATGACGAGCCTGCCGAAGCCCGGTGACACGGGGTTCGTTCGGCCTGAGTCGCCGGAATACGACGTACGGCTGAGGACGGAGCGTCTGCGCCAGAGCGTGATCTACCAGTGCGACGATATCGGTCGCCGGTCTTCGCGGCACTTCGTCCAGGGTGAGCAGCTCCTGCAACACTTCGAGGAAGCCCTGGCTGCGAGCGGGTTCAAGTCCGAGCGCCATGGGTACCGAGCTGGCAATCAGGGCTTCGAGAACGTGATCGGAGTCAAGAAAGGGAGCGGCTCCGGAACGCTTCTGATCGGCACACACTACGACTCGTACAGCAAGAGCCTCTGTGCGAACGCGTCGGCGACGGGGGTGGCGACGGTCCTTGAGATCGTCCGTTCCCTGCGCTCGGAGGACACGGACAAGACGATCATCATCGGACTCTTCGGTACCGGCGAGAAGCCGCATCGGGGGCGCGATACGATGGGTGCCAACCAGTGGTTGTTGCAGGCGCAGAAGGACGGCGTCCAGATCGACCAGGCGCTGATCGTCAGCAGCTTCGGCAAGTTCAATTCCGGCGACGGCATGCAGAACTCGTCGTTCCCTTGGTACCTGGTCTACCCCAAGACTGCTGATTGGGTGGGGATCTATGGAGGCTTCACCGCCAAGGACGAGGTCAAGGACGCCCTCGGGATTTGGGGCCGTGTCACCAAGATGCCCGCCCGCGGTTTCGCAACTCCCACGTGGATGATGGGGATTCCGGCTACCGATCAGGTGCCCTTCCAGGACGCAGGGATTCCAACGATCCTCTTCTCGGATACGGGCGGCGAACGGGATTCGAACATTCGGACCAAGGCAGACGGTCCCTACGACATTGACTACGACGAGATGGCGCTGCGCGTGGGGGCCCTCGTGGAAGTCGTGAAGGTCTACGCGGGCGTGAGCTGAGGTGAGGCCGCGCCGTTCCGGGGGCCTCGCGAGACGTCTTCTTGTGGGGCGTTCCCACGCGCTTGCCCCACGGGGCGCTATCCTCTGGGCGCTTTGAGCGCTTCCCTAATCGTCCGCAACGTGACCCGCCGGTTCGAAGACCGGATAGCGGTCAATGACCTGTCCTTCTCCGTGGAGCCCGGCCAGATTCTCGGGCTCGTGGGTCCGAACGGCGCGGGCAAGACGACGACGCTGCGCTCGGTCGCGGGGGTCCTTCCTCTGATGGAGGGGCAAGTCCTCGTCGCGGGCCACGACATTGCCGTCGACGAATTGGCGGCGAAGCGCCAGCTCGCGTATGTGCCCGACGACCCGACGCCCTTCGAGGTCCTGACGGTCCGTGAGCACCTGGAGTTCACCGCCCGCCTCTACCAGATCGACGACTGGGAACCCCGCGCCGAAGCGCTCCTGCGTCGATTCGAGCTGAAGAGCCGCGAGGGGGCCCTTGGGTCCGAGCTCTCCCGGGGTATGCGCCAGAAGCTGAGCTTCTGCTGCGCCTGGATTTCATCCCCGAGGGTCGTGCTGCTCGACGAGCCGCTTTCGGGTCTCGATCCCCGTGGCATTCGTTCCGCCCGCGCGGCGATTCTCGAGCTGCGGGACCAAGGCGCGTCCATCGTTCTCTCGTCACACTTGCTCGAGTTGATCGAGGCCATGGCGGACCGAATCCTCATCCTCGACCAGGGCCGGAATCTCTTCGAGGGCACCCTAGACGAGGCGCGCGCTGCGACGTCCGCGTCCGGCAGTCTCGAGGATGTATTCTTCGCGGCCACGTCGAACGGGGAGCAAGAGTCCAGTGGCTTCGATGCAGGTACCAAGGGGGAGTCGCGCGGCGAGGATTCCGCGGACTCCGATTCGGCTGACTCTGATCCCACTGGGCCTGATCCCACTGGGACTGATCCCGCTGGGCCTGATCCCACTGGGACTGGCGGCCACATTGACGGCGCTCCATCCGGCGGCGACCCCCCGACGGGCGAACGTCACCGGGCGACCCCCGGGGATGGCGGCGAAGGAGACCCGGAGTTTTGACCGGGGCAGATGGCTCGCTGCTTCTGCTCTGGCGACTGAAACTCCGCGGAAACTGTCTCTTATACACATCTCCGAGCCCACGAGACTAGGC
>CAJXRJ010000959.1 GCA_913058555.1 uncultured bacterium | reverse complement strand
AGCCCCCTGACGGTACCACACCCCCTGGGCCAGCTTGGGTGGTCAACCGGCCCCACCTGCGCGAATCGTGGGGCCTGGGAGGGGAGTGTCTGTGCCCTTGGTGGGCGTTTGCTTGGATTCTGCGCGGCGTCTGACGGGGCGCCAGGTGGATGTTGCTATCCTCGACCTCATGACCCCGCTCGCAGTGGTGATCTGCACCCTTAACCGTAGGGAAAGCTGTATTCGCACGCTGGAGAGCCTTCGACATCAGACGGCGGGAGCATTCTCCGTCCAGGTGGTCGACAACGGCGGCGATGACGGCACAGCGGACGCGGTTCGCGGGCTCATCGATGGCTACCCCGTGCCGCTCTCCGTGGTCACCGAAACCCAGCGCGGGCTGTCCGCTGCCCGAAATAGGGGCGCTGCGGAGTGCCTCAGGGCCCATGGCGGCACCGCGGACGACCTTGTGTTTGTCTTCCTCGACGACGATACGGTGGCCGTTCCTGGCCTCGTGGAGGCCTACCGCAAGGCATTCGAGGGCGGTGATTTCGCCGCCGCCGGTGGCCGGATCCTGCCCTGGCGGGTGGATGGGCTCGACCCGGTGCTACTGCCATTCCTCAATCTCCCCTGCGGTGGCCCTAGCGCGAATTTTGACCTGGGCAGCAAGCCCATGGAGCTCAACGGGACGGGCGACTGTCCCACGCCATTCGGGGGCAACATGGCCCTGAGAGCCTCGCACTTCCAAGCCCTTGGTGGCTTTCGGGAGGATCTCGGCTGGGGTTGCGATGGGAATCTGCCCAGCGAGGAGACCGAGCTCTTCCATCGATTGCTCGCGAACTGCGACCGCATCGTCTACGTGCCTGAAGCCACGGTGGAGCACTGCATTCAGGTGGAGAAGCTCACCCGCGAGTACTTCCTGAACTGGTTCGCCAAGCAAGGCGAGGCGTCCGCAGTGATCCTTCGCAGCAGGAAGAACTTCGTTGGGCGGACCCTCAGCGCGACGGAGCTCGTGGCGCGGAAGGTGGTCTATCGGCTCCGGGCGAGCACGGCGGGGACCGAGGAAGCGCGCTTCCGGGTCGAGTGCAAGCAGTCCAGAGCCTCTGGCAAGCTGCGCTCGCTCTTGCGCTCATCTGGCAAGACAGAGACCCCGTCCGTCTGATGGGACAGGCTCGCCGGGGACGCTCCCCGGCGCGCACGCGCTTTGCCCCGGGCTCACCGATGACCACGACTGCACGGCCGACCAGCGCGAGCGACATCACCGTCGTGATCCCGACCTACCAGCGGGAGGCCAGCATCGCGCGGGCGGTCATGAGCGCCCTTGGTCAGGCGCCCGTCGCGCCCTCCGTGATCGTCGTGGACGATGGGTCCACGGACGGCACCGCGGAGATCTTGCGGGGCTTTGGGGACAGGATCCGGGTCCTATCGAAGGAGAACGCGGGGGTCAGCCTCGCTCGCAACGCTGGGATCGAGCTGGTGAATACGCCCTGGGTGGCCTTTCTCGACTCTGACGACGCCTTCCACCAGGGCGCGCTGGCAGCCGCCTGCACGTCCATTGGCGGGCCGCGCGATGCCTGCCTGTTCTCGGCCAAGGTCCTCGAGGGAGGCGTCCCCACGGGGGAGGTCATGACCAAGCCCACACCGGAAGAGTGCTACTCGGTGGATTCCCTTCTGGGGCCAGACGAATCCTACGCGCTCCCCGCGGGGGTCTTTCCCGTGGAGGATGTCCGGGCGATCGACGGCTTCGATGCGCGCATCAACGGAAGCGAGGACTACCTCTTCCTCTTGCGCCTGGCCGTGCGGGGGATCCAGCTGCGCATCCTGCGGGAGCCGTTCTTCGACAAAGAAGAAGGCGAGGGGGCGCGCCTATCCGTGGACGAAGTCAAGGTGCTGCGCAACAAGCTTGCCGCTCTTGTGGTCTTCCGGGAGCTGGAGCCCGCAGCCTGCCGGTCCCATGGGGCTGCGTTGCGCGCGCGGGAAGGGCGCTACCTGGCGCGCATAGGGCGCAAGATCCCCGCCGCGGACCCAGACCGTGGGGGCGTCCCCGAAACGTCGCGGCTGCCAGGGAAGCTGCTCCTACAGGCTTGGCGTAAGCGGCCGCTGGCCGTTGACGTTGGCCTGGAGGGTGTCCTGGCGGTCCTCGCGCCCAAGTGGTTCCATCGTCGCCGCCGCAAGCGGGCTGGGCGGGCCTAGGGAGACCCGCGCGCGGACTCAGCCAAACACGGCCCGCCGAAAGCCTCCGTTCAGCTGTACCCGGCCGCTAGCAGGCCGTTGAACAATTCAACTATCCAGAAAGCCGCCCCTCGAACGCCT
>CAJXRJ010000958.1 GCA_913058555.1 uncultured bacterium | reverse complement strand
GCGGGAACGGACGCACCGGCACCCGAAGGGACGCCCGCCGCGGTTCCCGCCGCTGCCGATGGTGCAACCCCGGCGCCCGCCGCCAAGGCCGAAGACGACAAGAAGGCAAAGCCCCGCGGCAACATCAAGGGCTTCATCGATCCCGCGACGTTCGCCCAGAGCACGCCGGCCCGCCGTCGACCGGACTCGCGCCGGATCCAATCCCGCGACGACTCGACCCCGGACGTGCGGCCGACCTTCGGTCGCGACCGAAACCGCGCCGCTGGCCCCGCTGGCCCCCGTGGCAAGATGACCGCGGCCGAGCTCCGCGAGCGAGAGCAAGGACGCTTCCTGCGCCGCAACCGCGCCGCAGGCGGTCCCCCGGGACGCCGAGGTGGCCGTGGTGGCTCACGCGATCAGGTCACGGAGTCGCCCTACTCGGGCAGCACCGTCTCGATCGAAGAGCCGATCACGATCGCCAAGCTCAGCGACGCCATGGCGCTCAAGACCTCGGTGGTGCAAAAGCGTGCCCTCGAACGTCAGTACGGCATGTTCACGCTGAACGCAGCGATCGACGGTGACACAGCGACCCTCCTGGCCGCCGAGTTCGACATCGAACTCGACGTCAAGCAGGAGATCACGGCCGAGCAGCTGCTCATCGACGAGGTGGCCAAGAAGCGCAGCGAGATCGAAGAGGAGCACCTCTCCCCCCGTACCCCCACCGTCGCCTTCCTGGGTCACGTCGACCACGGCAAGACGACGCTCATCGACAAGATCCGCGAGACGAAGGTCGCCGACCGCGAAGCGGGCGGCATCACCCAGCACATGGGCGCCTACCAGGTGCAGACCTCCAAGGGTCACACCGTCACGGTCGTCGATACGCCGGGTCACGAGGCCTTCACCGCCATGCGCGCCCGGGGCGCCAACGCGGTGGACATCGTGGTCCTCGTGGTCGCGGGCGACGACGGCGTCAAGCCCAGCACGGTCGAGGCCATCAACCACGCCAAGGTGGCTGGCACTCCGATCGTTGTGGCGCTGAACAAGGCCGACAAGCCGGACTTCAACGCCAACGCGGTCATCCAGCAGCTCATGGGTCAGGAACTGGTCCCCGAGCAGTACGGCGGCAACACCGCGATGTTCGAGACCTCCGGTATGTCCGGCGCGGGCATCGATGAGCTCCTTGAGCACATCTTCCTGATGGGCGAGCTCGAGCTCGCTCTGAAGGCCCACCCGAAGGGCCCGGCTGCGGGTGTCGTACTCGAGGCCGAGATCCAGCAGGGTCGAGGCATCATCGCCCACCTTCTCGTGCAGGACGGAACGCTCAACAAGGGCGACGTCATCCTCGCGGGCGCAGGCTACGGCAAGGTTCGCCAGCTCCTCGACGACCGCGGCAAGCCCCTCAAGGAAGCCGGTCCGTCGACCCCTGTCTCGGTCACCGGCCTCGACG
This sequence comes from uncultured bacterium, assembly GCA_913058555.1. Lineage (GTDB taxonomy): Bacteria > Planctomycetota > UBA1135 > UBA1135 > Saltatorellus. Next base: position 863 of record CAJXRJ010000958.1, on the reverse strand, counting down.
CCCTCCCGGGCGTGGGTCAGCCGTTCCACGTGATCGAAACCCTGGCCCAGGCCAAGGAGATCGCCGAAGAGCGCGAGCGCAGCGTGCGCGCCAAGATGCTCGCGTCGAAGCGCGAGCCCAGCCGCGAACTCGAAGCGATCCTCGGCTCCGCGCCGAAGACCGAACGCGAAGTCATCAACGTCATCGTTCGCGGCGACGTGCAGGGCTCCGTTGAGGTCATCCGCCAAGAGATCGATTCCCTCGACCACGAGGAAGTCGAAGTCAAACTGGTGCACTCGGGCGTTGGCCCGATCACCGAGAGCGACGTGGACCTCGCCACGACGTCGGACGCGATCCTGATCGCGTTCCACGTCTCGGTGAACCCGAAAGCCCGTCAATCGGCCGAGCGCGCGGGCCTCACGGTGCGCCGCTACCAGGTCATCTACGAGCTGCTCGACGACCTCCGCCGCGTCATGGAAGGCGCCCTGAAGCCGGAGTTCGAAGAGGAGATCACGGGCCACATCGAGATCCGACGTCTCTTCAAGTCCTCGAAGATCGGCCTCATCGCCGGTTGCTACGTGCTCGACGGAACCGTCAAGCGCAACGCCAAGGTTCGCCTGCTCCGGGACAGCAATATTGTCTACACCGGACAGATCGGATCGCTTCGTCGCGAGAAGGAAGAGGCCGGCGAAGTGCGCTCGGGCTTCGAGTGCGGTGTCGTGCTCAAGGACTACCGCGACATTCGCGAGGGCGACATCATCGAGGCGTTCAAGATGAAAGAGATCAAGCGGACGCTCTGATCCACCGTCGAACTCACTATCGATCGGCTTGACCGATCGCATGACTGTCTCTTATACACATCTGACGCTGCCGACGATATGCAG
>CAJXRJ010000957.1 GCA_913058555.1 uncultured bacterium | reverse complement strand
TCTACACACTGCATATCGTCGGCAGCGTCAGATGTGTATAAGAGACAGGTGTCTTGCTCGGTGGCCAAGAGATCGCCAGCGGTGAGATCGAGCCCGCGCTGTACATGGCCATGGACCCCGGCACGGCCGCGGGCAAGGTGCCAGGCAAAGCGGCCGTGGACCCCGCGTTCGGCTTGCCCGCCGTTTGGGTCGACGAGCATCGCCGCGACGAGGCGGAGATCCTTGGCTACACCGTGATCGACCCGACGAGCGTGCTGGTGACGCACCTCTCCGAGGTCTTGCGCGGGGCCCTGTCGGAGCTGCTGACCCGGGATGACGTCAAGGACCTCGTGGAGAACGCGAAGAAGGTCGCACCGGCCGTCGTGGAGGAGCTGATCCCCGACCGCTTGACCTACGGCGAGGTGCAGCAGGTGCTGCGAAACCTGCTCGCGGAAGGCGTTCCCGTCCGCAACATGCCGGCGATCCTCGAGACCCTCGCGGATAGCGCAGGCCATACGCGCGACGTGGAGGCACTCACCGAACTCTGCCGGCAACGTCTCGGACGCGCCCTGTGCGAGCAGTACGGCGACAACCTGGGCGTCCTGCATGCGGTGACCCTCGATCCCACGATCGAAGCGCGGCTCGCCGCCGCGGTGGCGCGCCAAGACTCGGACATGGGTCCGGTGGGGCCCGCCTACCTGACCACCCTCGTCGATCAGATCGGCGAGTCCATCGGCACCGCGACGAAGTCCGGTAAGGACGTCGTGCTGCTCGTTCGTTCCAACGTACGCCGCTTCCTTTCGGAGCTCGTTCGCGCCTCCCTGCCCAAGGTGGCAGTCCTCTCGTTCAACGAGGTCATCCCAGCCCGGGCCGTGGACACCGTCAGTGTCGTCCAGATGCCCGCAGATGCCCCCGCCGCCCAAAGAACACCTGTCCTCTGATCCGACGATCCAATGAGCGAACCCATTCTCCAAGACAGCCCCGTGCGGGATTCCAGCCCCAGCGCCCAAGCCCCCTCCCCGGGAGACGGTGGCCTTCACCTCGTGACGGGCAAGACCATGCGACGGGCACTGCTCGACGCGCGGGCTGAGCTAGGTCCCCGCTCGATCGTGGTGGACCAGCGCGCCGACCTGGATCCGGCCACGGGTTTGGCCCGCGTGACCTTGGCGGTTTCTACGTCGGTCCCCCGCAGCGCCGACGCCTTGCACACCCTGCGACGGGACGCGAAGTCGCTTCTGCAGTCGGAGCCAAGAACGGCCAAGACGAGTGCACCCGCCCAGGGTCGCCAGCGTTCGCCCCTGGCGGACGTGGAGCGCCGCCTTCGGGAGCATGGCGCTTCGAAGAAGCTACGGGAGCGCATCCTCGAGGGCATCGTGAAGGCGGACTCCCCAGAGTCCCACCCGTTGGACCTAGCCGCCATTGAGGTGGGGGGCGCCTTTGATGTGGCGAGCTTGCCCTTCCACAAGGGCGAGACGACGGTTCTCGCGGTGCTCGGCCCGAATGGCGCCGGAAAGACGACCACCCTGGCGAAGCTCAGCGCGCGACTGGTTCGCGCCGGCCGAACCGTGGCCCTTGCGACCCTCGATACCGAGCGGGTGGGGGCCTCGGCACAGATCGCCTCCTTCGGGCGCTCCATCGGTGTACCGGCTATTGCCGTTCAGGACCCCGTGCGCTTCGGCGCCGGCCTGTCCGCGCCGGGCTCCAAGCGCTACGACGTGGTCTTGGTGGATGGTTCCGGTAACTTGGCTGCGGACGCGCCCCATGTGCGAGTCGTGACCCTGGCGACCCTGAGCGCCAGCTCGGCACCCGCGGCCTTGACCGCCGTCACCTCCGCCTTGGAGCCGCTTCACCCCGTCGGTGCGATCATCACGAAGATCGACGAGACCGCGGAGCCGGTCCCGGTGATCGAACTCGCCGCCGCCCAGGGCCTGCCGATCGCATTCTTGACCAACGGGCCCGATCTCGGCGCCCACTTCCACCGCGCATCGCCTGAGCGCTTCGCCGATGTCGCCCTGATCGGGAGGATCGGATGAGCGTTCAGACCCTTAGCGCTCCGTTCGTCATGGTGACGGGCGGCAAAGGGGGAGTTGGCAAGACCACCGTCGCCGCGAACCTCGCGGTCGGGCTGGCCCGTGAGGGCCGCAAGGTCCTGCTCGTGGACCTCGACCTCGGCCTCTCGAACCTCGACGTGGTGCTCGGGCTCACGGTCTCCGGGCGCCTCGACGCGGCCCTGCGCGGGGAGGTCTCCATCGAGTCCTGCATCGTCCAGGGGCTGTCTCTTATACACATCTGACGCTGCCGACGATATGCAGTG
>CAJXRJ010000956.1 GCA_913058555.1 uncultured bacterium | reverse complement strand
CGAGATCATGCCTAGTCTCGTGGGCTCGGAGATGTGTATAAGAGACAGCGCTCGGGGACTCGGACGAAGACGACGATACGCAGGCGCGGATCGAGGCGCTTGGGTCGCCAAAGATCCGAATCGTGGACACGGTTTGGGACCTTCAGAAGTTCCCCAACGGGACGGTCTACGCTCAGCAGACGGACGTGGCGAAGGAACACTGCAAGGGCGACTGGCTGCTGTACCTGCAGGGCGACGAGGTCATCCATGAGGACGACTACGCGACCATTCGTAACTCGTTCGATCGTTGGCTGGGACGGCCCGAAGTCGACGCGATGCTCTTCGACTACTTGCACTTCTGGGGCGACTACGGCCACGTGCATGACAACCACCGGTGGTACAAACAAGAGATGCGGATCATCCGGAACGATCCGACGATCCACAGCCTGCGCGACGCCCAGAGTTTCCGCCGGATCCGCGACTTCGACGGCCTGTCGTACTCCGAGAAGGAAGGCACGGAGAAGCTGACCGCCGTGCATTCGGGCGCACGCATCTTTCACTACGGCTGGGTGCGCCCCCCGGAGTCGATGCAAACCAAAGTCCAAGCGTTCTCGCGCCACCACGAGAAGAAACACGGCAAGGACCGCCTGAGCGAAGCCCCTGCCACCCGCCCATTCGATTACGGCCCCCTCGGCAGGATCCCCACCTTCACGGGGAGCCACCCCAAGGTCATGGAAGAGCGCGTGGCCGAGCTCCACTGGTCGGACCAGCTCAACCTCGGCAAACGCCGCACGGAGGGCTCGCCCGTTCACCCCCACGAACGCCCCAAGTACCGCGCTATCTCATGGCTGGAGCGCACCTTCGCCGGCGGCCGCCACCTTTGGGCCTCGCGCAACTACACGATGCTGGGCGGCCATCCGCTGCCGCGCAAACGCAACTCCGCGACGCCTTCGTAGGAGCCGCGCCCGTCGTCCGTAGTGGCCACCGCGATCGCACGGCCGCAGATTTGGGCCGGCCGGTGAGACGAACGAACGCCCCTGGATTCGAATCGCGGCTTGGATCGCTGATCGCTTTCGCTCTAGGCAACGGGAAACGACAAGATGCTGGGCATCCATCCGAAGCCGCTCGCCCCCGGCTGTGTCCCGATTCCCTGAGCCTCCTCGATGACCGTCCGTGTCCTGCACCTGGCTGATCTCCACCTTGACTCGGCGTATGGCGGCCGGCCAGGGACGAGGGTGCGGCTCAGGGCCCATTCGGTGGAGGCGCTGACGAACGCGGTGCGGTTTGCCATCGACGAGCGGCTCGACGCGGTGGTGATCGCCGGGGACGCGTTCGATGAAGGGCGACTGGGGTTTGATACGCGGGCGGCGTTCCGGGGGGAGATGCTGCGGCTTGCGCGGGCGGGCGTGACCGTGGTGTACGTGACGGGGAACCATGACCCGGGCGCGGCGGGGTCCACCGCGGCTGGTCTGGGCCTTGGGGAAGCGGCGGCAGGCATTCGACATGCGGCGCCCATTCACGAGATTCACGGCCCAGAGCCAGCGACGTTCGCCGTGGGCAGGGACGGTGACACTCGGCTGTGGGTCGTCGCGGCAGGCCACGGGCACGCCCAGGTCACCGACGACCTCGCGAGAGAGTTCCGGCGGCCCCCCAAGGACGGCGTGCCGGCCATGGCCGTCCTCCATACGCAGGTGTCCTCGGCGCGCGGCGCGGACGGGCATCGGCCCTACGCTCCTTCGGACCCGGCGATGCTGCGCGGCGCGGGCTTCGACTACTGGGCCCTTGGGCACGTCCACGTTCGCGGACGGGCGGCACTGGACACGCCGGCCTGGTACCCGGGGAACCTGATGGGCCGCAGCCCCAAGGAGACGGGCCCCAAGGGCGGGCTGCTCGTGGAGCTGGACAGCGACGGGCTCGTGGGCGAGCCTCGCTTCATCGCGTTCGCACGCATCGAGTTCGCCTCCTTGGAGCTGTCGGCCGAGGGACCCGAGCCCCTTCGTAGCGCCGAGGAGATCGCCCGCCGCGCCCATGGGCTCTGGCCAATCCTCGTAGCCGAGCGCGGGGGCGCCGCTCTCCCCCATCAGTTCATCCTTCGTCTGACCGGCGCCGCCCTCCATCGCTCCGTCGCCCATGAGATAAGAACGCCCGCGCAGCGCGCCTCTTTGGAGGACGCGGTCGCCGCCGAGCTTGCGCTGCTGCTCGGGGACGTGGACCTCTTGGAGGTGCAGCTCAGGCTCGAGGCGTTTGTGCCCGCCGCGGAGCGGGAGCAGATCCTCGTTGAGATTGAACGCTCCCCATCTGCCCTGCGTGAGGC
>CAJXRJ010000955.1 GCA_913058555.1 uncultured bacterium | reverse complement strand
CATGCCTAGTCTCGTGGGCTCGGAGATGTGTATAAGAGACAGCAGCTAATTCATTTCTACTAGCGGCTACCCCCAAACTTGGCCGCGCTCCCCATCGCCCCCCCAGGGCAGCATCGCCTGATCCCCGGTGCCAGCCTCCTCGAGGTTTCATCCCATGAGTGAAGAGTCCAACCAGCCCTCGTCGCGCCGTGCCGCAAAGGCCGAGGCCCAAGGTCCCCAGCGCCGCGAGCTCGAAGAGGCCCCCAAGCTAGTCCGCAAGGCGGCCACCATACTCACCATCGGAGCGCTCTTTCCGTGGTTGACGGCCTTGAGTACCCAGGGCCACATGCCCTGGAAGTTCTGGATCATGGGAATTGGCCTGACGCTGCTCGCCGGTTTCATCCTGATGGAGGCGGCCAAGCACAACGCGGGCCTGCAGGCGAACGGGCTGGTGAAGCCCATCGTGGGAGCTCACCCGATGGCTGGAACGGGCGTGGGGCTGCTTGTCTTCATCGCGGCCATCGTGGCCGTGTTCATGGGGAACTCCCTTTTCGTGGACGATCTGTTCATCAGCCTCGTGGCGGGGGACGGTGTGCCCGATGGGGCGCGGGACACCTTCAGTCTCCGTGCACTGATGGAGCTCGGCACGCTCTTCCTGGGCCTTGCCACTCTCGCCCATGTCTTGGCCTACGAATATGGCCACAAGTTCAACCCGATCTTCCCGCTGATGTTCCTCGGCCCGGCCATCGCCGGGGCGCTGAACATCATTGGCGCTTCCAAGCAGATCGGTGACAACGGGATCGCGATCCTCGCTGCCATTGGCTCACTCACCGTGGCTGCGGGCGGCATCATGGCGATGTACACCATGTACGTCTCCATGAAGCAAGCGAAGGTCGAAGGCGACATCAAGCGTGCCGCGGAGCGTGAGCGCCGCAAGGCAGAGCGCGACCAACGCCGCAAGAAGTGAGCGCCTCTGCCCCGGGAGAGGTCACCGGTCGGCCCGACGCACCGCGGACCGCGCGCGAGATGCTCGGGCTGGCCCGTAGTTTCCTTGAGCGGAAGGGGCTCGGGGACTCGCGCCGGGATGCGGACCTCCTGGTGGCTTCGGCCCTGGGACTGGACCGCTTGGGGCTCTACATGCGCCTCGATCAACCGCTCTTGGGTGGAGAGGTCGACCGAGCGCGGGATCTCCTTGTCCGGCGCGGCAGGAGGGAGCCCACGGCCTATATCGTGGGGCGTCGGGAGTTCTTCGGGCGCGACTTCCTCGTGGGCCCGGGGGTGCTCGTCCCGCGGCCCGAGACGGAACTCATCGTCGATCGGGCCCGGGAGATCTTCCAGGCATCGCGCCTCGGGGCCGGGTCGGAGGAGGGCTCTGGGGACGTTCTGGACGAGCCGACCCGTCGCGTGCTGGACATCGGCACGGGCTCGGGGTGCTTGGCGGTGACCCTGGCGCTGGAGCTCCCGGGGAGCGTCGAGGTTCACGGGATCGACTTGTCGGAGGACGCTCTGACCTGGGCCCGGAAGAACGCGGCCGCCCTTGGGGCGGGGGTCACCTTCCACCAAGGGGATGGCCTCCGGGTGGCGGCAGCGCTGGCGGCCCAGGACGGCCCCTTCGACCTGGTGGTTTCCAATCCGCCGTACGTGGAGCCCGAAGAGAGGGAAGGGCTGAGTCCCGAGGTTCGCGAGCACGAGCCGCCATTGGCCCTCTACGCTCCGGCCGGGGATCCAGATTTCTGGATCCGGTCCCTCGCGGAGCTGCGTCCTGTTCTTCTGAAGCCCGGCGGGGCCATGCTCATCGAGCTTGGACACCTGCAGGGGCCGAGGGCAGCGGCCCTGGCAGGCCCTTCCGGCACGGTCCACGCCGACCTCGCCGAGATCCCGCGGGTCCTCGAGCTTTCTTAGCCCTCGATGGCCGCCACGTAGTCCGCGATCGTCTCCCGATCAGGGGAGGCCATGTCGTGCATGAAGACGGCGATCTCGTAGTGGTCAACGGAGCGGGAGATCTTCTCACACCGCACCACGGCCCCTTGGCCCCGGATGCGGCGGACCCCGGGGGCGATGGGGAGGTCGAACTCGAGCTTCAGTGCCGTCATCTCGGGCACGGGGCGATCCAGGAAGAAACAGACACCGCCGCGGCTCACGTCGCGGATCTTGGCCTCGTGTATGCCGTCGTCAAGGACCACGGTGATCGGAAGGTCCGCGAGGGCGCGGGTGTCCTTGCGGCGCTCGTCGCCGCCGGTTGGCCTGGGACGGTCAGCGTTGGGGGAGGGGTGCGTCATTGGATTCGGGGGATCTCTCGAGCGAGGAGTCTGGGC
>CAJXRJ010000954.1 GCA_913058555.1 uncultured bacterium | reverse complement strand
CGAGATCATGCCTAGTCTCGTGGGCTCGGAGATGTGTATAAGAGACAGTCCCCGAACTCCTCACGCTGCGTCACCGCGAGGTGTCCCCCGCGGTGGTGGCCGAGATCGAAGAGCTGCTCGCGACGATCCCGACCAGGTAGGGGTTGCCCCGGCAGCCAAAGGCGTCTCGCGGGCGCCGCCGGCTACCAGGGTGTCGGCGCGTAGTCCTTGAGGAACTTGCCCCAGCAGTGGGTTCCGGTCAGGAAGCCGGTGAAGATTGGATCGAGCACCCGCGCGGCGCCGTCGATGGAGTCCAGTGGCGGCACGAACCGCTGCTCCACTTCCTTGACGACGGACTGCGCGAACGGATCCTCATCGGTGACCCACCCCGTATCGACGCTGTTCATGTGAATGCCGTCCACAACGAAGTCGGCGGCCGATGTGCGCGTCATCATGTTGAGCGCTGCCTTCGCCATGTTCGTATGCGGGTGGCGGGTGGTCTTGCGGCTGCGCTCGAACTGGCCCTCCATCGCGGACACGTTGACGACGTGCTTGTCCTGGGTCTCGACCCGGAGCATCGCGGGCTTGAGCCGCGCGGTGAGCACGAAGGGCGCGATGGAGTTGACGAGTTGGACCTCGAGGAGCTCCGTGGTGGGTACGTCTGCGAGGTTCATGCGCCATGAGTTGGACTTGCGCAGGTCCAGCTGCTGGCCCTCGCCGTCGCGCATGCCCTTCGGGAACAGGTACGCCTGGCCCTCTTCGCTGAGGAGATCGAGCTGGGATAGGGCCGAGGCGTGGGTCAAGCCGGCGTGGCCCGTGAAGGAAGTGCCCTGGGTCGCGACCTCGGCGCCGGTGTCTCTCGGGCCCAAGAGCTCGCTGGCGATCTCGCGATGGCTATCGAGGAGCGATCGCGCGGCCTCCGAAAGGGGCTCTGACTCCGCGGCTTCGATCAGGTGGGAGTAGTAGCTCGGCGGCCTGCGTACCGTTTGGCAGGCGTTGTGAATCAGGAAGTCGAGGCGCCCGAGTTTCTGTTCGATGTGAGTCGCAAACGCCTCGACGCTGGGCGTGTGCCGCAGGTCAAGGGCATGGATCTCCAGACGTGTCCGCCATTCGTCAAAGTCCTCCACGGCCGAGTAGCGCTTGGCGGCGTCCTCGGCGAAGCGCGTGGTGGCGACCACATGGGAGCCGGCCCGCAGGAGCTTCAAGACCGTCTCAAAGCCGATCTTGACCCTCGAACCGGTCACCAGGGATACCCGCCCGGTGAGGTCCACCGTCTGCACGCGCTTCTGCCAGTTCACGGCGGCGCAGCTCGGGCACATGGAGTCGTAGTGGGGATGGACGTCGACGAAGGGATCCTTGCAGACGTAGCAGGCCTTGGGCTCCTTCATGCGCCCCGAGCGTGGCGGAGATGAACCCGCCGCATCGGCCCCTGGTTCGACGGATGGATCCTCCGCCTGGGGGCTTCCGATTTGCGCGTGCCCACCGGTCGCCGCCCGGGCCTGAATCTCCAAGAGGCGCCGGTTCTCCTCGTCGATTTCGAGGGTCGGTGGTGCCACGGGGAATCGCAGGGACCGCTTGAGGGCGCGGTTGCTGGTGCGATCGAGGAGCGCGTCGTCGTGCTCCCGTTTCTGTGCCTGGCGGGCCCGCACTTTTTCGCGCTGCCGGCGCCTGCGTTCCAGGCGGTCCTCGGGCATCACTAGCTTCATCGCCTTCTGCAGCCGAGCCCGCAGGTCCGGGCCGATCTCATCGAGACCGAGCGGGTTGGCATGCAGGGCCTCAAGCCATTCAATCGCCCCGAGGGCCCGCTCTTGGGCCTCTCCGCTCACTGCGTCTTCCAGGGGCTTCGGCGCATCCGTATCCATGGGCGTACTTGTGACTCACGGGGCGGCGCTTGTCGACCCCGAGGCGCCAAAGTGAGTGCAAAGAGCCCGAAGAGTTCCCCGCACGGGATCGAAGGGCTCAGGCGGGGAAGGCCACTGACGCCCACTCGGCCGTCCGGCGGGTGGCCTCGGCGAGGTCCGTGGGCTCCTGGTAGCGACCCTCCATGGCCTGGATGAAGGGGGCCATGTCGTAGGAGTGCGAGGTCGCCAGTTGGCGAGCGACGAAGCGTGTGATCGGTGGCTCTTGATCGAGTCCCCCGCGCCCCGCGACGCGGTAGAGCGCCTCCATCGTGGCGCCCGCCCCGTAGGCGAGGGACGCGGGGACGCGGCGCCTCACGGGCCGGCGCCCGGTGGCTTCGAGCAAGTGGTTGATCCAATCCCAGAGGCGGACGGGCTCGATGCTGTCTCTTATACACATCTCCGAGCCCACGAGACTAGGCATGATCTCG
>CAJXRJ010000953.1 GCA_913058555.1 uncultured bacterium | reverse complement strand
GTCACATGGAATCCGGGGATGCGCCCCAGGAAGTGGGCCACCGAAAGCCCGGCGATCCCGCCGCCGACGATGACAACCCTACGGCTGGACGGAGCGGCCATGGGTGCGTAGGTCGAAGAGGCGCAGCATCGCGGTCAAGACGAGCGCGTGATCGATTTCGCCGGAGGCGATGCCCGCGGTGATCTCGTCAGGGGACATGGTCGTGACGACGATGTCCTCGCCGCCGTCCAGGGCCGGGGCGGCCTTCTGGACGGCGTCCTCGGCGAGGAAGTGATAACAGCGGTTGTCGAGGAAGGCGGGGTTTGGCGCCACGGATCCGAGGCAGGACCAGCGCTCTGAGGCGTAGCCCGTTTCCTCGAGCAGCTCGCGCTTGGCGGCGCCCAGGGGATCCTCCCCCGGGTCGATCATCCCGCCTGGGATCTCGATGGTCGCTTTTGCCGTCCCGAACCGGAACTGCTTCACGATCACGACGTGACCTTCTGGCGTTTGGGCGGTCACGTTGACCCAGTCGGGCGCCTCAAGCACCACGCGCTCCATGGACTGACCGGTGCGCGGGTTGGTGAGGGCGTCATACCGCGACCTGAAGATGCGGTAGTCCGTGCCCTCGCGCTGGCCCGATCGCGGCCAGGGGCGCGGCTCTTCGGAGGCATTGGAGGAGGGCGGGGTGGACGGCATGGGGCAAAGAGGATAGTCGTTTGACCGCGGTGGACGTCAGCGTCGAGCGCGAAGTTCGAACGCGTGGGCGTCGAGCGCCAAGAGAGGGTGCCGAGTGGACCCTGTGGGGGCGCCCCGCGGATATCCTCTTCGCCCTAATGGGAGTCCAATCTGCCACCTTAGCCCCGGCCGGAGGCCCGCGGGACTCCGTCGCGGAAGCCGCTGTGCCCGCTCCGGGGCATGGGAACCATTCGGTCCGCGCAGGCATGATCGCCCTCGCCGCGGTGCAGGTTTGCTTCGGGCTCTTTCCCGTCTTCGGCGGCCTGGCCATGGACACGGAGGTCGGGTTCTCGCCTTTTGCGGTCGCCACGTGGCGCATCGGCGCGGGGGCCGTTTGCCTTTCGGTCATGGCGTTTGCGGTGTACGGTCGCCGTGCGATCCCGCGCCCCGGGGATTGGGGGGCGCTGGCCTTCTTTGCGTTTCTCGGGATCGTATTGAACCAGGGGTTCTTTCTCGTCGGGCTACAGCGCTCTACACCGATGAACGCCGGCCTCGTGATTTGCCTGATCCCGGTCTTTGCGTACGCGGTGGCGGTGATCGGTCGCAAGGAGCGAGTCGCGCCCCGCCGGGTCCTCGGTGTGGCCATTTCCTTGGCTGGGTCGATCCCGCTCTTCCTCGCCAAGGGAGCCGACCTGGACGCAAGCTACGCCGTGGGCAATGCCCTCATGGCCCTCAATGCGCTCTGCTATGCGGTCTACCTCGTGTACTCCAAGCCGCTCCTCCTGCGCATGCCGCCGCTGGTTCTGGTGGCATGGATCTACGTGCTGTCGCTCCCTTGGCTGCCGCTCTTCGCGTGGGGCCAGGACCTCACGCCCGCCGCTGCGACGACCTCCGCCTGGCTGTCCTTGAGCTACGTCATCGTCTTTCCGACGATCGTCGCCTACGCGCTGAACTCCTACGCTCTCGCGAGGGTCGAAGCCTCGACCACCGCGTTCTTTGTCTTCTCCCAGCCCATTATCACAGCCCTCGCTGCTTGGTGGATCCTCCAGGAGCGGCCGACGCCGTCCCTGGGGATCGCCGCCGTGGGCCTCTTCCTCGGCATGGCCCTCGTGGTCAGGCGCAAGCGATGACACAAACACCCATCGACGTCCCCAACATCCCGCACTTCGTCCACGAGACCTCCACCCGTTGGTCTGACGAGGACAACCAAGGCGTCCTCAACAACGCCGTCTACATGACGCTGTTTGAGGAGGCCCGCCTCGGCTTCTGCCGCATGGCGGAACTCCTGGAAGACGGACGGTTCCCGTTTCTCTTGGCGGAGACCCGGGTGAAGTTCCTTCGGCCGGGACGCGGGGGGACGGCCGTACGGGTCGAGCTCACCACCGTGCACATCGGGACCTCGTCCTTCCGGCAGGTCTACCGGGTTCGCACCGAGTCGGGCGAGGTCTGGTCCGAGGCGGAGGCCGTCCTGGTGTGCTACGACCCCAAGACGGGGGCGAGCCAACCGATCTCAGAAGAGCTCCGCGATGCCCTGAGTGCGTTGATGGATTGAGAGGATCTGATGCCGCCCCGGCAGCCGGCGCGAGTCGGCTTCGCCGACGGACTATGGAAGGAGGAGAAACCGGAGGGCTGGGAGCGCAGGCGCCTATTGGGAGG
>CAJXRJ010000952.1 GCA_913058555.1 uncultured bacterium | reverse complement strand
TATAAGAGACAGCACCGGAACTGGCCGCGGGGGTGAGGACCCGATGGGCGCCGGCGCGGGAGCCGGCGAATCCTCCGGCACAACGATGAACGTCTTCGCTTGGTCGACCTCCTCGACCTCCTCAACCTCAGGGCGCACCGTGAGAATGAAATCCCGGATCGCGAGCTCCTGGTCGGCCTCCCAGGGGGCCGTCATGTTCGGAGTGAGCCGGCGCCCGTCAACGGTCGTTCCGTTGCGGCTACCTTGGTCGATCACGGTGCAGTGACCGCCGGACTCCTGGACGACGAGGTGCAGGCGAGACACCTGGGGATCGGCCAGAACGATGTCCCGGTCGGGCGCTCGCCCCACGGTGATTTCGCCCTGGAGGAGGTGCTCCCCCATCGGTGCGCCAGCGCGCGTGATGGTAATGCGGATCATAGGGTTGGGAAGGGCAGGAACTCGCGGCGGAGCGGAAGAGCAGGGAAGAGTCAGGTTCAGCGGGGGGCGCGTGGCATGGGGCACGCCCGGGGTACGACACAGACTCTCATCGGGCTTTTGGGGATGGAAGTAGAGGCCCACGGAATCGAACGCTGCCGGGGTCACGCTCCCGCGAATTGCTCGCACCGGCGGAGGCCATGTCCCCATGGCGCTGAGCCCATTGATCCCGGGTGAAGTCACCGCTCGCAAACCCCGACGCGTGGCTCCCGGGGGAGAACGTCACGGCCCCCGCCGACCACCCATCCTGGAGGCCGTCCCGGAACGCCATCGCCTCCGCCGCACGCTCTTTGGCCGCGCCCCCCCGATTCACGCCCGTGGCGGAATTCAGCCGGACGAAGAGCCCAGAGGATCGCCTGCTGGGAAGGCATGAAGGCTGGCAGGCTCGCACCTGAAAACTATAGCAGCGGCAACTGGGGCCTCTTCTCGCGGGTCGTCCGGTGGATCGACGCGGCTGCCCACCCCTGGCGCCTGGGCGCGGCTCCAGCCCCGAACAAAAAGGGGGGGACCCGCTTGCACGGCTCCCCCCACAGTCACTGCCTGCCCCTCTATCCTTCGACCTAAAAGGTCGACCCAGCCCTGCCAAGCTGAGCGGTCGAATGCCTGCCAACACTCGTAATGACCGGAGAACAGAGGAGTCCCTCGCCGCGAACGCTAGCTAGGCCAGCGCCGCGACGAAATAACTATCGGCCGCTTTGCTCCGAAATTGAATCCCAGTGGTTTCCCCTAGTCCGGAACATGGCTCACCCGCGCCCCAGGGAGCCGTTTTTGATGACGATTTCGGGACATTTTCTTCACCGGTGCGAACGCAATGCATGTGGTCAAACGCCGCGGATTTGCCCCTCGAGGTCACCCGCCGAAGAGAAAGTCGCTCTCATCCGACCACATCGCATAGCGGTAGATCGGGACAAGCCGCTGGAGCTCCTGGACCATCGTCTCGGGGACGGCCGGATCGAGGGCCGCCTCGCGTAGGGCCTCCGGCGCCGGCCACCGCCGCTGGACAGACAGCAGGTGCTCGCCCGGCTCGTAGTACTTGAAGAACTCCTCGAGCTTCTCGCCCGTGAGCTCGCCGCAGATCCACTCCCCCTTCCAGTCGGCAAGCTGCAGCCGGAAGCCGTCGAGGGCATTCAGAATCCCCAGCAGCCCCTGGGGCCCTTCCGCTTCAAGCCGGCGAACCAGGTTGCGCCCATCAAACCAGCCGTCCTGGTGGATGCGAAAGCTGACCTCTAGGGCGTCTGCCTCGATCGCAGCGCAGAGGTATCCGTTCCGATAGGCCTGGTCCAGGTCCTTGGCCAGATCGGCGCCGATCGTGCGCTTGAGCTTGGTCTTCGCAGCCTTGACCCGCGTTGCGTACGCCCACAGCCGCTCCACACGGCCCCCATTGACCGACGGGAACGGGTTGTGAATCGACGTTCGAACATCGAGCTTCACGTCCCCCGCCACACGACTCGCGAGATGCTTGGCGATCGCTTCCACCCGCCTGCGGGCGCCCAGGCGGTAGTCGTTGTACTCCGCGGACCGGGACCGGGGCGGCCGGAGCGCCTCGAAGTCCCAGGGCTCGAAGGGCTCCAGCTCCGGGAGCTTTGAGGAACGCCGGCGGGGTGCTTTGGGCGCCGCGCCCTTGCCCGACTCGGATTCCGGGCTCCCCGGTGTGGCATCGGGAGACGAATGTCTCGCATCGGAAGGCTGCATGAGGGCATCCTGGCGACGGGAAACGGTGGTTGGCACAACGACCCCGACTTTCTGCACTGCCTGGGCCCTTTTTCGCTCGCTCCACGATCCCGTTTCTCGGTTCAAGCCACGGAGGAACCTGTCTCTTATACACATCTCCGAGCCCACGAGACTAGGCA
>CAJXRJ010000951.1 GCA_913058555.1 uncultured bacterium | reverse complement strand
ACGAGATCATGCCTAGTCTCGTGGGCTCGGAGATGTGTATAAGAGACAGACTAGGCCCAGGCGACGATAAACGTGGCAGAGCTGGGACGACGCGGTCATCCTGAGCCCTACACAAGCCATGCGAAACCCAAGCCCCGACCGAGACGGCGCCCAGGCGCCCGTCCGAGCTCAAAAGAGCGCCCCGACTCCCGCCAGGAAGCCCCGAAGGGCCCTCCGAGCATTGTCTGTCGCACTCGCCTTCTCATTGGCCGCCTGCGCGGGCACGCGCAAGCTGACCGACCCGATCGTCGTGATCACCACCCAGAACGGGTCGGAGCTCGGCGTCTCCACGGAAAACGGCGTGGTCTTCACCGGCGCCACGGCCGAGCGGGGCGAGATCCTGATCGAGGCGTATTACGGCGATGGACCCACCATCGAGCGGGCGGTCATTGAGCCCATCAGCCAGGAGCTCTTCACGGCCCAGACGGACATCGTCCTGCCCAACGTGCCAATCTCTTTCCAAGAGCCCCGGGACGGCGAGTCGCTGAAGCTCATGGGCCGCCGCGACGGCAAACGTTGGTCCACGTTCGCCAAGGTGAGAACGGATCCGCGGGTCTTCGGGCTCTTGCTCGAGATCCCCTCCGGCTTCCCCGACGATCCCGACCAGGTGGGCGCAGGCGTCTTCCGGTCGAAGGCGCGCTATGAAGATGAGCTCGTCGGGCTCGTCGTCGGCAAGGTCCAGTTAGAGCACGACGGCAAGGTCAAAAGGTACCTCGCGGTGGCTGGCCCCACGGAGCTCTGGCGCCTGGTGGCCCATCGCCGCGACCACATCCGGAAGAAGCCGTTCGTGTACCGCGAGGACGTCCTGTAGCGGAATCCTCGACAGGTCCCCGGGCAGCGCTGCGCCCGGACAAGGTCCATTCAAGGGCGCGTCCGCCGATCGTGGCTGACGCGCCCTCCTTGTTGCCCATGGCAACTGGCGCCGCAGTTTGTGCTTGAGGTGCAAGGAAGCGATGGACTCGCTGGCACTTACGCGCGCCCCGGGCACAAGCAGCCCCACAGAGGGCAAGGATTCACCCTAAACGCCAGGGGCGACAAAGCCTCTACCCGGCACGGGCACAATTAAGAAAGCCAGTCCCCTAGCGCTTCCAGAAGCTGGGCATGAGGAGCACCACGAGCGCGTAGAACTCAAGCCGCCCTAGGACCATGCAAAAGGACAAGGCGAGCTTCGACACGTCGTGAAGGCCACTGAAGTTCTCCATGGGCCCCACGGCTCCGAGGCCCGGACCGACGTTGTTGAGCGTGGCCACGACGGCCGTGGCGCTGCTCTCAAGATCCAGGCGCCCAAAGGAAGCCACGAGGGTCGTCGCGGCGACGAAGACGGCCACCCAGAGCACCAGATACCCCGTGACGGAAGCCGTGATGGTTTCGTCGATGGACTGGCCATCGATCCGCACCTGGTGAACCACCCGGGGCCGAGCGAAACGACGCACCGTCACGAGAGCGGCCTTGACGACGATGGCCACGCGCACGAGTTTGAGGCCTCCGCTGGTGGAGCCGGCGCAGGCGCCGAAGAAGGCCAGGAGCATCAGGGTGATGCGGCAGAACTGCGGCCAGGCGTCGAAGTTCTCCGTGGCGTAACCGGCCGTGGTGATGATGCAGGTGACCTGGAAGACGCTGTCGCGGAGGGCCTCGAGGGGGTCGCCGTAGTGCTCGGCATTCGCGTCGGGCGGGCCGTCCCACATCCAGAGGACTGCGGCGATGCTCAGGGAGGCGGCCGCGACGATCCCCACGAACATTCGGGCCTCGAGGCTGCCGATGAGGCGCTTCCACGCGGGGCGCGGGCCGACGCGTAGAAGCGTGTCGTAGATGGCGAAGTTGAACGCTGACAGCAGCATGAAGACAACGAGAACCCCTTCGATGAGCTGCGAGTCGAAGTAGGCGATGCTCTCGGAGTGATTGGAGAAGCCGCCGTTCGCGATGGTCGTGAAGGTGTGGATCACGGCATCGAAGTTGGACATGCCGCTCAGGATCAGCGACATGACCAGCACGAGGCTGAGGGCCACGTAGATCTTCACCAGCATCATGGCGGAGTCCCGCACACGCTGGTGACCGGCCTCGCGGCTGATGCCTGGGACTTCGGACCGGAAAAGGCTCCGGCCCCCCGTGGGGAACAACACCACGAAGACCATGACGATGCCGAAGCCGCCGAGCCACTGACTGAAGCTTCGCCAGAACGCGATGGCCTTCGGCATCGTGTCGATCTGCTCGGCCGTCATGACGGTGGACCCCGTCGTGGTCAATCCGGAGACCGACTCAAAGAACGCGTCCACGGGGGACGTGAATG
>CAJXRJ010000950.1 GCA_913058555.1 uncultured bacterium | reverse complement strand
GGCACGGTGTACATCGCCTCCCCGACCATCCCGATGCGCGTGCCATCGGGGGAGACCTCAATGTCCAAGATCACTTTGACGCCCTTAGCCCTCGGAAGTTGGAACAGGACTGGCGTCCCAACGCTTCCATCCTCTTCGATGTCGTAGCGCACCATCGTGCCCCCCTCGCGGGCTCCGAAGACCGACGTTCCATTGGGCCCGAATCGGCCCAAGACGAATCGAAGGGAGGGCGAATTCACCGCCAAGTCATATGGACCGGCGTCCTCCGGCCACGGGAGATGGAGAGGCGCCGCCCCCATCCCGATGACGTAAAGATCGCCCGTTTCGGTCACAGCCAACACGCGATCTCCGCTGCCGTTCACCTGGAGGTCGACCAGGGACGACCCTTCGGGTAAGGCGACGCGGTCGTCGAGGAGCTGCCCCTCACGGGTGTCGAACCAGCGAAGGCGCACACCTGCCCCCCCATCGGCCCAGACAGCGACGGGGGCGTTCGCGGCCACCGCCAAGCGGCCACTCACACGGGGCCCCTTCCGAACCGATGCGTCGCCATCCGGATTTCTCCCAAGACCCTCATCGAGCCGCGCCAGGCGCCGGCCCGGCGCCCCCCCCTCCCCTGGACGCGGGCAATCAAAGAGTGCGGCACGGCCCATGGCGTCGAGCAGAACCGCCCGGCTTCCGTCGTGAACAAACGCCCCCCACGTCAAATCCGCAGGCGCCTCCCCCGGGCGCTGGATCGGATCCAACCGATACGCGGGGTTCGCGCGGACTCCGTGCCAGACATTGACCGTCGGCCCGGTATCGATCGCCAGCAGCCAGGTCCCGTCCCGGGAGAACCTCAGCTCGTTGGTGCGGTTTTCGTCGACGTGCGAGAGAAGCTCCCGCCCGCTATCGCGCATCACCGACCCAAGCCGACCGTCCGCAGACGCAAACGCCACCGTGCGATGATCCGGGGAGAACGATGTCGCCCAAACCTGCCGTCCACCATCAGCAGTCCATTGGACGTCGGCGGCGACCTCCACGGCCCCGCCGTGGTCCCCTGCCCGGGACGCCGAATGCAAACGTAGCAGCGCAATGGTGTCCGGCAGGGCCGCCGGGGGGCCTGACGAGCGGGCCTCTTTGGCCGCGCGCTCGACGCGGCTCCGGTCGAGGCCGATGGCGACTTCCCGGCCGCCGGGCCCCATGCTTACCGAGGAACCCGGTTGTCCCCCTGACCATGCGTAGGCCCCACCACCCGCGCCCACGGCAAAAACGCCCAAGGCGACGTCCACGATGCGAACCGTCCCGGCCGCGTCGATCGTCGCTGCCAACCCCATGGAAGGATCGCCGGCCCCCGTTTCCCCTTGGACGAGTTCGGGGCCAGCACAGCAAAAATCGACCACCGGCACAGGGTGTTGGAGCTCGGCATGCTTGACGAGATCCGGAGCCCGCAGGATCGTCAGCGTCTTTGACGGGGGACGGCGCCCGTGGAACTGCCGGGCCGAAGCGAGCACGAACGACTCTCCGTCGATGGCCATCATGCGGATGGCTCCAGCGCCTCCCTTTCCGAGGTCGACGCGCACGATTTCCTCGCCCGATTCCAAATCGAACGCCACCACGAACTGGCTCCCGATCGCCGCAAGCCCCTTGCCCCCGGCCTCGACCAGGTCCACGACGTTGCCCCCCTCGATCGTCACGTCGAAGATCGTCTCCAGGCTGTCCGCATCGAGTCCGACGATGCGCCCCTCCTCGGTTCCCGCAACGAGCCGCGGGCCAGTGCCCCCCGAGGCCAGCGTCATGCGTTTGGCATCCGCATCCAGGTTGACCTCTGCCAACACGGAGCGCGAGCCCATGTCGTAGGTCGTGACCCGTCCGTTGGGCCCTATCACCGCGAAACGGGAGTCGTCCATGAAGACCCCGTCGTGGGCCCTGACCGCAGGAAGCGTGAGCCTTGCCCCGAGGGTCAAGTCGAGGAGCGGCGACACGAGCGCCGAGCGGGTCCGCCACCCTTCATCGAGCACCGCGGCCTCCAAACCCAAAGCGAGGGCCCCCGCAGGCGCGCCTTCCTGGAACGTGGGGATGGCCGCAATGTAGTGCAGCGCCGTCTGCTTGTTCCGCAGCTCCCTCTCGATATCGAGCAGGCGCTGCTTCTCGTCGAGGGCCAGCTGCGATGCGATGAGCCCGCCCACCAAAGCAACGATGGTCACCGCAAGGGCCGAAGCCCATGCGGGCTCACGCCGGCACCACCGCCTGAGCCGCAGCCAAGGCCCGGCGGGTCGCGCCTGAATGGGCTCGTACTCCGCGATGCGACGTAGGTCTTCGGCGAGCTCGAGCGCCGAGCCGTATCGACGGTCGAGACTCGGCTC
>CAJXRJ010000949.1 GCA_913058555.1 uncultured bacterium | reverse complement strand
ACTGCATATCGTCGGCAGCGTCAGATGTGTATAAGAGACAGTTCCGATCCTGATCCCGGATGCGCTTGAGCATGAGCGCGTAACGCGGATGGGTCGCGGTCAATCGATCGAAGCTTGGCCTGTGGCCGGGATCACCTCCGTCCTCGCACCAGCGCGCGAAGACTTCCTCCGCCTGGTCCCAAAGCTCGTTCTCGTCCATGGCCTGCCATTGAAACCGCTGGATGAAAACGCCGGGCCGGAATCCCGAGCGAAGACGATCGCGCGCCGATCAGCCAGTCGGTCAGTCCTCGTCCGGCAGACGCCGCGCGATGCGGCTCGCGAGCGCAATGCGCGCCCGATAGAACTTTGCCTCGGCGGCCTTCACGTTCGCCGCTCCAATCTGCTGCGCGATCGTCTTCCAGTCCGCCTGGGCGTAGACCCGCAGGAGGATCAGCTCGCGATGCTCTTCGTTGAGCTCCGCGACGCACTCGTCGACGATCTCCGCCAGCTCCTGCCGCTCCGCGTAGCCCTCCGGCAAGGTCCCTCGCCCCGCAAGCTCAAGCGCCCGGTCGTCCCCTGAGGCGCCACGCAGTGCGCCGCCCCTCGCGTCCTCGAGGCGAACGACCCGATCCCCGCCGCGCTTTTCCGCCCTGGCACGTCCGTACTCGTCCCGGATCTGGAGCTCCGCCATGCGAGCGAGCCATGCGAGCACGGCCCCCTCGTGCAGCGCCTCAAACTCGGGGAACTTCGCTTGGGCACGCATGAACGTGTTCTGGACCACGTCCATGGACTCGATGCCCGCGTCCCCCCTCAGCTTTGTGCCGAGCCGCACGCTCACGATGCGGCGTAAAGGCTCGCCGTAGAGCTCGAAGAGGCGGTTGAGGGCCGCGGCGTCCCCCCCACGCGCCAGGCGGGAAAGCGCCATAACGTCCAACTCCACGGGCCGGCGATCGAAGCTCTCCTCGAGTGGATCGTTGTAGTTGGGCGTCATAGGAGGGAACGGGCGGGCGCAGCACCACCGGCCCCAGCCTCACAAACCGCTCGATGGCGCGCAACCCGGCGTCACGTCTATGGCGAGGTCCGGCGCCGCAGCCCCGTGGATCGACTACCATCCCCCCATGGCCAAGATTCTCCAGACGTACGTCGTTCCAAAGTCCTTGGGAGGCCAGCCCCTGGACCGGATCATTGAGGGGCTCCTCGGCGATGTCTCGAGATCCCAGGCGCAGAAGCTCGTCCGGAAGGGTCAGGTCCTCGTCCGGGGCAAGCGGGTCGTGCGGTCCAACGGCCGCATCCCCAAGGGCACCGAAGTATCGATCGAATCGGACGCCCCCAAGCCGGAAGTCCTCCATGAAGACGAGTCGCTGCTCGTCGTTCAGAAGCCTGCCGGTCTTTTGACCCACGGCATCGACGGGACCCAACAAGCCGACCTCGCCACCGAGCTCAACAAGCACTACGGCCCGCTGCCAGACTCCCGTGGGGATGAGCGCCCCGGCATTGTGCATCGCCTCGACCGCGAGACCAGCGGCGTCCTGGTGGTGGCCCGGACCGAGGCCGCTCTGCTCCATCTGCAGGATCAGTTTCGGGATCGCACGGTGACCAAGCGCTACCTCGCGTTGGTGTCGGGTGTCCTCCATCAGGAATCGGTCCTGATGGACCTGTCCATCGGCCCCGTTCCTGGGAAAGCCGACCGCCAACAGGTGGACCATGAACGCGGGAAGGAAGCGCGCACCGAAGCACGCTCCCTCGAAGCCCTCGGCCAACACTCGCTGCTGGAGTGCCAGATCTTCACCGGCCGTCGCCATCAGATCCGCGTGCACCTCGCCGAGCAGGGTTACCCCGTGCTGGCGGATCCGATGTACGGGACCAAGCGCCAGATCCCCCTTCCCGATGGCGTGCCGGCCCCCCCACGCCTCGCGCTCCACGCCGCCATGCTTGGCTTCGATCATCCGGTGACGGCGGAGCGCATGGAGTTTGAAACTCCGCTGCCCGCCGATCTCGCGAAGACGCGGGATGCACTTAGAAGACTGGGATGAACTACCTGGCCCATGCTTCCCTCGCCGAGCGCACGGATGAAGCACGACTCGGCTCGATCCTCGGGGACTTCAGCAAGGGCCTCGTGGAAGATGACCTTCCTGGTGACGTCCGCTTCGCATTGGAAGAGCACCGCGCCGTAGATCAGTGGTTCGACGCCCTTCCGGAGGTGCGCGCCGCCAAGGGGCTCTTTCCCCGGTCCCTGCGCCGCTTCAGCGGCATCCTGATCGACGTCTTCGTTGACCACTTCCTCGTTCTCGAATGGGACCGGCTCGCGGACGAACCCCTTGGGGACGTGACGGCCAGTCTCTACCGATCCTTCGAGACCTACGC
>CAJXRJ010000948.1 GCA_913058555.1 uncultured bacterium | reverse complement strand
CAATGAGGCGGAGATGGACACGGCGTTCGATGAATTCAGGAGCGCATTCAGCGAGTGGCGATACATCCACGAAAACTACCAGCGAAAGCAACCGAACGCGCAGAACCTGCACCTCGCCTGCTATGCGCTGATTGACCACCTCGACCCAGGCGGCCATTCGATGGACTGCCACCTCGCGGAAGTGGGCTCAAACCTCGCGAGTGAGAGCGCGAGGCGCGCAATGCGCCGACCCAACGCCAGCGCCGAAAAGCGCGAGGGGTGAGGAAGAGCGTGATCCAACTCGGCCTCAGCTTCGCCGGCAAGGACGGGCAGCCGTTCACTGCTGGAACCCGGCGGCCGCACTGTCCCATCGTCAAGCCGACGCCTTGTAGTGCCTCAGAAGGCCCCCTCGACGGTCATGCCCAGTGACCAGGCGGAGCGATGTGGACCTAGGTTTGGCCGGGCGTTCGACCACCCGGTTCCCGATTCCCTGGTGTGGTCGTTCCAGGTTGTAGTAATCGACGTACTCCCTCACTGTCCACAGCAGGTGCGCCTCCCCCATCCAAATGCTGCGGTCCGTGCACTCTCACCGCCATAGGAGTCTCGGCGCGTCAGCCGGGCCCGTGCTACGGTCTCCGAAGAGCCCCAGAGCGGGCGCAGAGGGCCGTGAACTGGGTTCTCGGTAGGCACAAAGGACAGGCCGTTGAGCCGAGCGTCTTAACGCAGGCCGTCCAGCGGTATCGGCGGCGCCAGCCTCCCCTGACCTTGGAGAACCCGTGCAGGACCACGTTGCCGGTGCCACGCCCGCCGTTGTGCTCGCACTGCTCGTTCGGGCAGCCCACACGGACTTCAGGGTGCTTTCTTCATCTGACCTTGCTCCTGACCGCGCTAGTCTCGATCGCACGCCACGCAGGACTCGCCGTGAGGTTACGCTCGACCGGTATGAGCGGGTAACGGATGCACCAGTGTCATCGTCACTCCACCGGCTGTTGCCAACGTCCTATTCTAAGGCCGGGCGGTATATCCGCCAGTGTGGACCGCACTGGATCGCGGAGTATCCTCGACACAGATAGATGAAAAAGAAGGTGCAAGAATCGGACCCGTGGCTGCTAGACCTCAACTTCTCGACGCTACTGAGCGGCACCTGGCGAGCCAAAGTGCCCGGATGGACGTCTCTTGGGCGCTGGGGCAGGAGCAAGGTGCTGAGAAGCTCCGTCGTGTGGTTCGTTGTCGTCCCCGTCGTCGCACGGATGATGAAAGAGACGGAGCGATCGTTGAATTTCATCCTCTGCAATCAAGAGATAGCGATTGAACTCAACCTGCCATTTTCTTGGAAGATGCTGTACGCGTCCTCCGTGTTCTTCGCCATCGCAAGCATTGGATTCAGTCGCCGCTGCCCAGACATCGTCGCGCACTATCCACTGCCTTCGGACGCCATCAAGGAAGGGCGAAGCATGGACTTCCTGAAGGGTAGATTCGCCATCGCGATGGGAAGAGTTGCTGCCGACAACTCGAATGCACAGCCATCGCTCTGGCGACGACGAATCAGTGATCACGCAAATGGGTTCTGGATCGTGGCGGGGCGGAAGGGAGTGGACATACCGGCATTTGATCTTGCCGTGAAGCAGCGGCCGCTTGCTGTTGAACTGCAAGCCGCCCGTTATATCGGCGGATTCGAACTCGATGATGAAAACTTCGCCGTCGCCTTCGCTTGGCTTCGGGATCTTGAGGATCGCAGTGATACGTCGATCCGCGTGGTGTTGACGACTCTGTATGGAACTGGTGCCGTTCTGGCACTAATGGTCGCTGCTCAGAACGTCCTATATGTCGCGCGCTTTTAGCGGAAGGTGGTATTGCGGTGCCCCTGCTAGAACAGCCGTACGCCCCGTGAGACAGCGTTCCGCATCGCGAAAGGTGCTTCCTACATCCGTTGTTGCTACGCCGCGCATCTGATCCCCTCGACGCCTCTAGGCACCCGCGCCCTCGGGCCAGACCCATCGGTCACGTCCCCACGCAATACCTGACGCCGCTGTACTCACGCCAACTCGTCACGTGGTAGCGCGTCTTGCATTTCGGATGCATGCGTGACTTCATGTCGGCAGGATGCTCGACCGGCGCCTGCAACGCTCCGAAGGCGTCCTCGGGTCGCCCTCGAGCCCGGAATTCGTGCACCTAAGCCACGCCGGGCGAACGACGTCGCAGCGCCGCGCGAACTCTCTCGGCGACCTGATCTTCGTCTCCTCGTGCATCGATGAGTGTCGCCCCCGGCATGAGCTCTGTGTAACGGCGCATCGCCGCCGCCACGCGGCGCTGGAATTCGAGGCGTTGTGGCATGAAGACGATCGGGCGTGAATCTCCCCCATCCCCAGCGCGGTCAACGAGCGA
>CAJXRJ010000947.1 GCA_913058555.1 uncultured bacterium | reverse complement strand
GAGATCATGCCTAGTCTCGTGGGCTCGGAGATGTGTATAAGAGACAGGGTTCGAATCGCGGAACCAGACCTGCCAGTAGCGGGTGATGCCCGCCACAGCAGCCGTGGGGCCCGTGGGCGACGGAATCGCGTTCAGGTCGAGGCTGATCACGAAGGAGCCGCTCGCGCCCGAGTTGCTGACGTCGCTGTTGTAGCGGCCAATGTCGCCGAGGATGCAAAGGTTGCCTTGGCTGCCACCGGGGTTCGCGACGAAGCCGGGGGCGTTGGAGCCAAGCAGGAGACCGAACGTGTTGACCGGCAGCTGATAAGCCTGGATGGCCAAGTTGTTGTCGGACACATCGTCGGAGCCGATCGCGCGGATGCGGCCCGGGAATCCCGTGGAGGTCGGAACGTTGGTGCAGTACGTGATGCCGCAGTCGCCCGTGATGATGAACGGACCGAGGTGAGCGACGGCCGAGCTGATGTTGCCCGCTTCGTCCACCGACCTCACGTGCAGGTACCACGTGCCAGTGCCGAGAACCTGGGTCACCTGAACGCTCGTCGTGTCCACCGAGCTGTTGGGGACGGTGCCTGCGTTCTGGCTCCACACGTAGCTGTAGCCCCTGATGCCCGAGTGGGCGTCCGTGGCCGCGTCGTAGCGCACCGTCACCTGGTTCTCACAGCGGGAGACGCCAACCGGATGGGTCGAGGCAATCACCGTCGTGGGGCCGACAGGGCGGACCGTGTCGATGAAGTACGGGCCCGCCGAGCGGAAATCCGTATCCCAGTTGTCCGCGTTGTCGACGGACCGAATGTTGAAGTAGCGGGGCGACGTGGAGCTGGTGTATGCAGCGCTCGTGTAGGTCGTGACCGCGTTGATGTCGAGGATCGCGCCCGGGGATGAGGCCGAGGTCGTCTCGAAGATGCCGTAGCCTTGGATCCCGCTGAGGGAGTCGGAGGCGGCGTTCCAAGTCCATTGGACCGTGGGGTCGTTGGACCATGCTCCAACCGTGTGGGACGGTGAAGTCAAGCCCGTCACAGCGCCCGGCTGGATGCCGTCGACGATGACCTGGACCGAGGCCGACTTGTCGACCATGTTGTCCGAGCGGGCGTCGATGGTGATGGTCTTCGTTCCGGAGGTGGAGTAGCGGAGGTCCCAGCTACCGGTCCGGTTGAAGAAGTAGTCGACGTCACCCAGGGTGATGTCGGCGCCGCCGGACCAGTTGTCCGAAAGGTCGGTGACCACGCCGTCGGCGAGGGTCGTCGAAGTGCCGAGCACCGTGGCGCCCGAGGACGTGCGGTCGAGCACGACGGCCGAGCCGACGTAGTCGTCGGTGTCCACGGTAGCGGAAACCGTCACGCTCTCGTTCGGCTGAACGTACATGTCCGAGGCCGTCACGGTGAACGTGGCGTCCGGGGTCGTGTCGTCCATGATGAAGTAGATGCACACGCCGATCTTCGTCGATGACGTGACGCTGTCCGGATAGACCTTCCAGCGCCAAGGGCCGGGGGCGGGGCTGTTCACCATGCGAAGCTCGCAGTTGTTGATGCTGCTTTGCTGGGCGGTGTACTCACCGGTGTTGCCGGCCGGGTCGATCGGGTCACGGTCGAGGTAGAAGTCCCAGTCGTTGATCAGCGCCTGGGAAGCACCGGCGGAAGCCGACTCCTCAAGGCTCGTCATGACCGCGACGATGCGGGCGCAGCCGGCGGGGACGGTGAAGTCCGCGAAGGTCCAGTTGGCGCCGCTGTTCTGCCAGTCCCAGGAGTTGTACGTGTTGCCACCGAAGTTGAACGCGGCTTTGTAGGCGTTCAGGCGACCGGCACCATACGTGTCGAGGTGCGACGAGGACTGGTTGCTGATCGTCGTGTTGTTGTCCGAGATCGCGGAAGCCATGAGGATGGCCTGCATGCGCTCGGGCTCGTTCGCGAGGCCGGAGTAGCGATCGATGAGCATCGCCGCGGCGGCCGTCACGTGGGGGGCGGCCATGGACGTGCCGCTGTAGCCTGCATAGCCAGTGTTGTTGTTGGCGACGAGGCTGCGGATCTGGTTGCCCGGGGCCGCGATGTTCGGCTTCCAGCGGCCGTCGGCGGTCGGGCCACGGCTGGAGCTGCTCCAGAGGTTGCCGGGATCGCCCACGCTGGGGGAGATGTAGTCCACAACGTTAGCCACCGAGAACGAGTTCTTGGCGGAGGCCTCGATGCCGATCGTGCTCGCGCCCGGGCCACCGTTGCCAGCGGACCAAACCCAGAGCTGATCCTCGTCGAAGACCGCGTCGTCCGCGACGCGGGCGTTGAACTCGGTGCCGTTCGGAACGGTGCCGTTGCTGAACGTCGAGCCCCAGGAGTTGTTGATCACGTGCGGCTTGCGCGTCGTAGCGCCGCCGCCATCGGTGAAGG
>CAJXRJ010000946.1 GCA_913058555.1 uncultured bacterium | reverse complement strand
CAGCGTCAGATGTGTATAAGAGACAGGCAGAGATGGGCGTCTTCGTCGTGCCCATGGACGGGGCCGTTCGTTTGGCGCTCTGTGCCGTCGCGGAATCGGATGTTGAGCTGCTCGTGGATGCCGTGGCCAAGGGCGTTCACGCGGCGGAGGCGGAGGCCCATGGGGCGCCCGCGGGGAGTCAGGCTTGAGCGCCGGATCAGGCATGGACGGCATCTTGGATCCCCTCGATTCCGCCTCCAATGGGGCCCCCTCCCTGCGCGACCAGGCCATCAGCCCGGCCGCCCCCGCTGGGATAGGGGCTGCGTCAGGCAGTCCGTGGCTTGACCACGCCTACGGGCCAAGGGTCCAGCTGCTCGACTGTCCCTGGACCAACTCCGCCCTTGCGCGCCTGTCGAGCTCCGACTGCACGCACACGGAGCTCGTCCAGATCGTCCGCGCGGTGACGGCTCGCCTTGCGACGGAAGCCTATGGCCGCGAGCTTCCGCGTGCGCCACGGGTCCAAACGACCCGCATGGCGGAGCACCACGGGGACCTCGGGCGCTGGCGGGGGGACGCCCTCGATCCCGCGATGAAGGTGATCGTTCTCGACGTCATTCGGGGCGGGATCATCCCTGGCCAGACCTGTTTCGAACTCCTCAGCCTCGTCCATCCGATCGAGCACCTGCGGCTCGACCACCTGAGCATGGAGCGGATTGCCGGGCAAGACGGGCGGGTGGGGCATGTTGACCTCTCTGGTGCCAAGATCGGCGGCAGCACAGAAGGGGCCACTGTGATCATCCCAGACCCCATGGGAGCGACGGGATCGACCGTTCGCCGGGCCTACCAGTATCTGGTGAACAACTTCGGCCGGCCGGCGCGCGTGATCACGCTGCAGTTGATGGCCACGCCCGAGTTCCTGCGCACCGTGCTCGACCTCGACCCCGCCTTCCAGGTCTACGCAGGGCGTCTTGACCGGGGAATGTCGGACCCAGATGTCCTCAATTCCAAGCCCGGAACTCACTGGGAGCGGGAGAGCGGCCTGGACGCCAACGACTACATCGTCCCAGGGGCTGGGGGAGTCGGCGAACTTCTCAACAACTCCTGGACTTGAGTCCTGGGCGCCTTCGGCGCACACTCTGCGGCCCCGGGATCGCGCCGCCTCCATGGGGGCATCACGCGCGAACCTGATTAGCCCGAGCCCTCTCGGGCAATTTTCATTCACTCCGAACCCCGACTCTTAGGAGACCTCTGATGGCCTACGTCGTCGCCGAACCGTGCATCAAGTGCAAGTACACCGACTGCGTGGACGTGTGCCCCGTCGATTGCTTCACTGAAGGCGAGAACTTCCTCGCGATCAACCCCGATGAGTGCATCGACTGCGGCGCCTGTGTGCCGGAGTGCCCGACCGAGGCCATCTTCGAAGAGACGGAAGTCCCGGAGAAGTGGTCCGAGTACGTCGAGCTGAACGCGCGCCTCGCCGGCCAGTGGCCCGTGATCACCGAGAAGAAGGACGCCTTGCCCGAGGCGGACGAATTCAAAGACGTCGAGGAGAAGCGCGACCAGCTCTCCGAAGCGGCTGGCGGTTGATCTCTGATCCGTCCCACGAAAAAGGCCCTCCCCCGATCCGTCGGGGGAGGGCCTTTTTCGTGGGACGCCTAGGCGCCCGTCTGGACGTCCAGTGCCTTGAGGACGGTGGCCTCTAGCACGTCCGGGTCAAAGGGGTCGCCGAGGCCCGCGGTCTGCACCAGCTCCCGGAACCCGAGGCTGCCGCCGAGATCGCAGAGGGTTTGGAAGCGGCGCCAGGCTTCGCCCTCGTCCTCTTGGGACAGCACGAGGAACTGCAGTGCCACCGTTTGGGCGAGGACGTAGTCGATGTAGTAGAAGGGGTACTGGTACACGTGCAGCTGCGCTTGCCACGCGGCCCCGGACTCCCCGTGTTCGATGCCGCCCCAGTCCCGTGTCGGCAGGTAACGGGACTCCGCCTCTTTCCACATGCCGTGCCGCTCCGAAGGAGTCGCGCTCGGCGACGCGTAGACGTCGTGCTGGAAGTGGTCGATGGCGCAGCCGTAGGGGAGGAACGCCACCTGGCCGGCGATGTGATCCGCGCGGAAGCGGCTCGCGTAGTCTCCGAAGAAGCGGTCCATCCAAGGCCAGGTGAGCCACTCAAGCGACATCGAGTGGATCTCGGCGCTTTCCGAAGTGCATCGGCGTTGGTCGGCGATCTCGAGGGCTCGGTGGGAGCACCATCCCTGGTACGCATGGCCCATCTCGTGGGTGAAGACGCGCACGTCGCCGAGGGACCCGTTGAAGTTCGCAAAGACGAAGGGCAGACCTGCCTTGGGCAAGAACGAGCAGAACCCGCCGGGGCCCTTGCCGGGCCTGGCGACCAGGCTGTCTCTTAT
>CAJXRJ010000945.1 GCA_913058555.1 uncultured bacterium | reverse complement strand
CGAGATCATGCCTAGTCTCGTGGGCTCGGAGATGTGTATAAGAGACAGGCGAAGGACGGCGCGGCGGGGCAGTTCTCGTTCGGTCATGTTGAAGAGCGTGGATTGGGCGGTCGGCGTTACTTGCGATCCGACTCGGACTTCGCCGGAAGGATCACGGGCAGGGTACACCCGATGGCCTCGGTTCGTGGGACTTCCACGGGCGAGCGATAGAGCACGGCGTCGAGGGCGTCCCTGAGGTCCCGTTGGGTGGGCTCGGGGCGACGCTTGCCGAGCTCGAGATACTGATCGTCGATGCGGCCGCGGTAGGCGATACGGTCTTCGAGGTGATCTTCTGGGGCGCCGCGTCCTGCGGTGCCTTGCGAGCCGGGCACGATGACACATACCTCCGGAGTTCGCGTGACGCCAAGGGAACGCGCGAGGGACTGATCGGCGTCCCGGAGCACAGGCAAGACGTAGCCGTAGTCGGTGGCATGCTGGCGCGCCGCTTCCGCGGTGACATCGGGGTCCACATGCACCAGGAAGAACCTCACGGGCGAGTGGGCGTGCTCCCGGACGATCTTGGAGATCTCCGGGGCGTAGCCGTTCGCGATGGGACAATCCACGGTCGTGAAGATCAGCACGTGCGCGCTGACCCCTTCGGAGGAGGGGCCACCCGCGCCGGGGGACAGCACGATGTGACCCACGCCGTCGAGGTCCGTGAGGGTGGGTCCGAGATTGGCGCCGCCAGGGAGAGCGGGAAGAACGGTGTCGCCGAGGACCGCAACGAGTTCGTCACGGGACAGGGTGCCGTCCTTGTTCTTGTCCGCGGAGCGGGTCAACTGCTTGGACGCGCCGCGCAGCTCGCGGGGGTCAAGCTTGCCGTCGCCATTGCGATCGAGCTGGCGGACCTTGTCCCCCATG
Source organism: uncultured bacterium (assembly GCA_913058555.1). GTDB lineage: Bacteria > Planctomycetota > UBA1135 > UBA1135 > Saltatorellus. The sequence goes on along the minus strand of CAJXRJ010000945.1, from coordinate 1,484 downwards.
GACATGCGCCAGGCCGCCATCTGCTCGATGCGCGCGGCCTTGCGGCTACGTTTGCGCAGTCGGTCGTACTTGTAGGACTGGATCGCCTTCCAGAGCTTGCCGGCGTCCGCCTCGTCTTTCGCCACCATCGCGACGGTGACGCTTCCCATTTCATCGGTGCTTTGGAATCCCCACTGAATGCGCCGGGGGGGCGAATGCGGGTTCGCGGGGTTATTCGCACTGTTGTCCCAAATGAGCTCGGCGCCCAGCACGGTGCCGGCGGGCAGGAGTTGGGGCTCCTGCCACTCGTAGCGGTTCTGCCAGTCGAAGTCCCAGTCGTCGATCCAGAAGATCGGCGCAGCGTCCTCATCGGGGCGCTGGGCTGTGATCTTCATCTCCCGCAGGATGGAGTGGGCGTGCCCGCCCACGGTCAGGGCGAGGGCGTCGACGGGGAGCGTGAACGTGTCGCTCAGCGTGAAGTCCGACTCCCCCTCGGGGATATCGATACCAGCGGCACTGCCGAACATTGGCGGCATCTGAAGGCCCATGAGCTGCTTCGTGGGGGCCTCCTCGGCGAAGTAGAGAGCGATCTCGGTGCGCTCCGACTCCACGCGGCCGCTGGGGTGGAAATGCGAGCGGAGGATCAAGTCGCTCCCCTTCGGCAGCTTCCGCGCGAGGCCCATCGGGAGCCGGCGAGCCTGTTGACCCACTGCCCAACCGCCAAGGGTCGTGCCGAGCAGCGGCCCCCCATCGTTCCAACCGACCGCGCCGCCGCCTTGGCCGGTCATCGCGTCCCAACCGGGACGCCCGTCGCCCCCAGAGAGTTTGCGCCCGCGCCCGCGGGTATCGATGTCGAAAACAATGTGATGCAGGACCCGAGGCGCGCCCGCGCGCACTTCGATCGCGGTCAGCCATTTGTCCTCGACCGTGGGAATCGGCACGGCGAAGTTCCGATAAAGGTCGGCGCCGGAGGCGGGAACTTCGAAAGCCTCCGTCATCGTCACCACCAGATCGGGCACGCCGAGCTGCCAGCCAGCGCTGAACTCCGGCGCAGCAGAAACCTTCGAGGCGTCGCCCTCGGGCATTCCCCCATCGATCCAGGCGATGAGCGTGTCGAGCTGGCCAGGCTCAAGGGAGAGCGCGTCCTTGAACGCGCCGTGGCCCTCGACCGGATGCCAAGGCGGCATCAGCCCATCCTCGAGCACCCAGGCGATCATCGGACCGCGCTTCGCCACCTCACGGTAGGTGCGAAGCGGGAAAGGACCCGCAGCACCAGGCCGGTGGCATGCGGTGCACTTCGCGTGCACGATGGGCGCCACCTCAACGAACGTGGGAACGTCAACGGGCAAGGGCGCGGCAGTCGCAAGGAGAGAGATCGCGGGAAACAACATGGCTCTAGTCTCCGCGATCAGCCCCTCACAGGGAACGCGCTCACCGACTCCTTACGGGGAGAGCGCCGTGAGTCGGCTTCGCCGACCGGACCAAGGAAGGAGGAGTGGGCCTGT
>CAJXRJ010000944.1 GCA_913058555.1 uncultured bacterium | reverse complement strand
GCATATCGTCGGCAGCGTCAGATGTGTATAAGAGACAGGCTCCTCATCGAGGAATATGGGTCGTTGGGCCACGGTGATTCCGGAGCGGAGTCCCCTGGGGAACGTTCGGGGGCCACGGAATGTGCGGAGGCCGCCGTCGAAGCGTTCGGGCGATCGATGGTCAGGAAGAGGCAGGAGCGGGCCGAGGGGTGCTTCGACATCGAGCAGGCCAGGGCACATTTACTCGCGGCGGAAACGCGCCTGGAGTTTCTGGTTCTGAGGGCAGCACCCGGTACGGCCGCCCGCCTCCTCGCGGACGAGTCCTTGCCCAAGTTCGAAGGGTCGTTGCGTGACCTGTTGGCACTCCGAGCTGGGACAGCGGTCTCATCCGATGAGCTTGAGACGGCCATCGCCCAGTGGCTGAGTAAGGTCGATGCTATGGTCGAGCTCCAGGCCGGGGCTACCGCGGCCTTGGGGGTGGTAGAGCTAGAGCTGGGGGCCATGGAGTCCGCCGGTGCCGCCAGCGCGCCTATTGAGTGCGAAGTGCTCCGTCTTGACCGTCCCGTCAGGTGGGATGGGGGGGTGGAAGGCCCCTTCGGGAGCGAGGAGATGGTCGAGTTGAGGCTCGAAAGCTGGTCCGGGCTCACGGATCAACAGGAGCAGCAGAGGCTCGCAGCCGAGGGCCCTGCCCAAGGAGATCATTGGCTTGCCGATGCGATGGCCGACTACCGGGACGTGAAGAGCCACATCCTCAGTCAGCTCGACTGGTACGAGATTCGGACGGAGACCAGGGCCATGCCGCCCCCTTCCCTGGGGGGCTTGGTCTCGGAATTTGAGCGGCTGGTGTCCGTCCAGCAGCAGCTCGTGGCGCAGAACGATCAAGCCACCCATTGGATCGAGGCGGGCCTCCTGGAGCTCGGCCGCCTGCGGCAATTGCGCCTCGACCGCCGGACCAAAGAGTTTCAGGTTCGGATCGCTGCGATGCTCCAGGCGTCCGCGCGGGCCGCGGACTAGCTACCCTAGCGGGCGTGATGATAGCCCTACTTTCGACGCTTGCCCTCGCCCAGATCCCCGGGTGGGAGCCGCCCGTTCTTGTGCCGCCCGTGCGCATGGCGCAGCCGCGCTTCGCTCCGTTTGTCATGCCCGCCGAAGTGCGTGTCGTGCCCACTGCCGAGGGGATGGGGCCCTTGGCAGCGGTCCTCGCGCGGCATATGGAGACGCTCACGGGACGGCCTGTTGCGATCGGAGCGCCGCCCGCGAGGTCGGGGGACATTCTTCTGACCCAGGGGTACTTGGCGGACGGCATCGCGGGCAACCCTGAGGGCTTTGCGATCGAGGTCTTCGGGGACCACGTCGCCATCTCTGGCGACACGCCCGCGGGCGCGGCCCGCGGTGCGGCGCGGGCGCTGCAGCTTCTGTCGTTCGACGCGGACAGCGACAGTTGGTCCATGCCCGCCGTGCGCGTCGAGGACGCGCCGAGCGTCCCGTGGCGCGGTGTGCTTCTGGACCTGGCGCGTTTTCCACACTCGGTGGAGGCCGTCGAGGAGGCGATCGACCTGGCGTTCCTGTTCTCACTCAACAAGGTGCACCTGCACCTGTCCGACAATCAGGCGTACACGTTTCCCCTGTCGATCCTGCCCCGGCGCACGGACCCCGGCAAGAGCGGCCGGGACCGCGGGTACAGCCCCGAGGACATCGCGCGGATCGTGCGGTTCGCGGACGCACGGGGCATCACGCTGATCCCCGAAATCGACATGCCCGCCCACTCGAGCGCGCTGGTGCGCGCGCGGCCCGACCTCTTCGGTACGGTGGATGCGGAGACGGGCGAGCCCAAGGGCACCGGCGTGATTCACATGGCGTCCGAGCGGGCCTATGGGGCCGTTGAAACGATGCTCGCCGAGGTCGCCGCTGCGTTCCCGACGAGCCCAATGATCCACATCGGTGGCGATGAGGTGTGGGCCCCGCACCTGTTGGAGACCGTGGAGTTCGCTGCGTACGCCAAGGAGCACGGCATCGGGGAAGAGGGCGCCATCGGTGAACTCCTCAACCACTTCCTCCAGCGCACCTCTAGCATGGTGAAGGAACTCGGGAGGCAGCCCGTCGTGTGGGAGGGCTTCCGTTCGCCGAAGGACCCCGCACACACGGTGCCCAAGGACGTGATCGTGATGAGCTGGAGTCAGCACTCACAGCTTCCCGAAGCCCTCGCGAAACAGGGCTACCCGATCGTGAACTGTGGCTGGGATCCGCTCTACGTGGTGCCCGCCCAGGGCTACGCCGCGAGCCCGTCGGAGGCGTGGAATTGGAATGCCCGGAGCTTCCGCCAGCGCTTCGGCGGACGTTCCGTGGACCTCGATGAAAAGGCCGACGTACGCGGCGTGCAGATTTGTGTTTGGGAGCAGCGGCCGG
>CAJXRJ010000943.1 GCA_913058555.1 uncultured bacterium | reverse complement strand
ACGAGATCATGCCTAGTCTCGTGGGCTCGGAGATGTGTATAAGAGACAGGAGGTGCTTCGGAAGGGTGTAGACCTTGTTCTCGTAGAGCGAGGCATTCTGGAACAGCTCGATCTGTGCCATCACCTGGTTGGTGAAGGAGCAGCTCATCACGAAGCTCGGGTGGCCGGTGGCGCAACCGAGGTTCAGGAGGCGGCCTTCAGCGAGGACGAGGATGCTGTGCCCGTCGGGGAACTGCCAGCGGTCGACCTGCTCTTTGACGTTCTCGTGCACCATGCCTTCCTTGGACTCGAGCTCCGCCATTTGGATCTCGTTGTCGAAGTGACCGATGTTGCCAACGATCGCCATGTCCTTCATCTGCTCCATGTGCTTGAGCGTGATGATGTCCTTGTTGCCCGTCGTGGTGACGAACACGTCGGCGGTGGCGACGACGTCCTCGAGGCGCGCGACCTGGAAGCCTTCCATCACGGCCTGGAGGGCGCAGATGGGGTCGACTTCGGTGACGATGACGCGGGCGCCTTGTCCACGGAGGGACTGGGCGGAACCCTTGCCGACGTCGCCGTAGCCGCAGACGACCGCGACCTTGCCGGAGAGCATCACGTCGGTGGCACGCAGGATGCCGTCGACGAGGCTGTGACGGCAGCCGTAGAGGTTGTCGAACTTCGACTTCGTGACGGCGTCATTGACGTTCATCGCGGGGAACGGAAGCTCGCCGCGCTCGACCATCTGGTAGAGGCGGTGCACGCCGGTGGTCGTCTCTTCCGAAACGCCCTTGATGCTCGCGGAGACCTTCTGCCACTTGTCTTTGTGGTTTTTGATGCTCTCCGTGAGCGACGCGAGGATGACCTTCCACTCGGCGCTGGCGCCGGGCTCGGCGGCCGGAACCTCGTTCGCAATCTCGTACACAGCTCCCTTGAGGACGTACATCGTGGCGTCGCCACCGTCGTCCAGGATCATGTTCGGAAGGGTGCCTTCCGGCCAGGTGAGCATCGACTCGGTGCACTGCCAGTACTCCTCAAGCGTCTCACCCTTCCAGGCGAAACACGGGACGCCCGTGGGCTTGTCGACGGTGCCGTGGGGGCCAACGACGACGGCGGCGGCGGCGTGGTCCTGGGTCGAGAAGATGTTGCAGGACGCCCAGCGCACGTCGGCGCCGAGCTCGACGAGGGTCTCGATGAGAACCGCCGTCTGGATGGTCATGTGGAGGGAGCCGGAGATGTTCGCGCCCTTGAGCGGGAACTTGCCGGCGTACTCCTCGCGGAGTGCCATGAGGCCGGGCATTTCCTTCTCGGCGATCTTGATCTCCTTGCGACCGAAGTCGGCGAGGTTCAGATCCTTGACCTTGAAGTCCGTCACGACCGGACGCTGCGTGGCTGCAGTGGAGGGAGTCATCTAGTTCAGAAGTGGTTGGGGCCCGGGGATCGGGCCTCAGTTTTGCGGGACTCGCCCGCGGACAAGATAGAGAGGTAGCGAGACGGCGGCGGGTGTGCCGCTGACGCGCTCATCGGGACCGGACGACCCACCGTTTTCAGGTGTTGGGTCGCCAGGTGTAGGGCAATAGCGATCCTCGAGGGGCTCGACGCGCACGTCTTCGAAGCCGGCGCGCTGGAGGGCGTCCTGGACTTCCGTGGGGTCGAGACCCAGATGGCGATCGCCGAGTTCGGCGTGCATCCAGGACTCGCGGTGGGGCATGAGTTCGATCACCGACAGGGTGCCGCCTGGCTTCAGGACGCGATGCATCTCGCGCAGGGCGGAGCCGAGTTCCGGCAGGTGGTGCAGCACCATCGCCGCGACGGCGCCGTCGAGTTCGGAATCCTCGAGGGGCAGGGCGTCGAGCTCGCCGCGCTTGAACTCCACTGAGGTGCCGGCGCGCCGGGCGGGGGCCATGCGGCGCTCTGCTTCGGCGAGCATGCCCTCGGAACGGTCGATGCAGATCAATCGATCGCAGAGGCCGGTGAGGGCGCGGGCAACGTAGCCCGCTCCGCAGCCGAGGTCGGCGAGGACGAGCCCCGCGGGCAGGAGGTGTGCGGCAGCGCGTTGGCGCGCCTCTCCGCTTTGGAAGAGCGAGCCGACCTTGTCCCAGTCCCCGGCCAGGCGGTCGAAGAACTCGCGGTCGTCCGAATGGCGCTCGGCGAGCACTGATTGGAGGCGAAGGCGGTCTGACTCGTGCTCCGGGATCTCGTCGAGGTCAGGCGCGACGGCCTGCCAGAGGCGCACGGCGGGGGCTGTGGGGCCTGCGGACACGAAAGCCGCCCGTAGGTAGGTGCTGGTGCCAGCCCGGCGCTCCAGGAGCAGATCGTGCTCCCGAAGGATGCGGAGGTGGTTGCTAACACGGCTCTGGGCCTGTCTCTTATACACATCTGACGCTGCCGACGATATGCAGTGTGT
>CAJXRJ010000942.1 GCA_913058555.1 uncultured bacterium | reverse complement strand
GTATAAGAGACAGTCGTCTGGACCGTATCGACGGTGACGATCGCCGCGACGGCGGTGGCGCCGCCGCCGCCGCATGTCTCAACGACGGTCGCGTGGGCTCGCTCGAAACCCTCCACAAGGGCGGCTCGGAGCGTCGTTTCCGGAGAGCGGGCGGCGAGCTCGCGCGCCACGACCTCGGCCGTGACGCGGGCCGCCTTGCCGCCAGCCGCCGTGCCTCCCATGCCGTCGATGACACCAACACACACCGAATCGTCGCCCAGGGGGACGACGAACAAAGCGTCCTCGCTGACGTCCTTGTCGGGGTCCCGCCTGCTGATGAACGCGACATCAAAGAGCTCGTGCTCGAACAGGACCGGCGCCTCGTCGTCGCGCTCGGTGGTGATGAGGGGCGCCTGGATCATCGCGGCTTGGTGGGCAGGAGGGCGCGGCGTTTGATGCGCAGGAACTCCCGGTACATCGGCACGCAGCTCGCGAAGCGCTTGCGCTGGTCGACTTCGATGGCGCGCTGCAGGAACTGGATGAACTCCCGCCGGTAGCCGCGGCGAACCCGCTCCGCGCCGGGAAAGGGCCATTCGAAGGGCCACTCCGGCACGGCGCCCGCCGCCATGCGGTAGATGACGAGACCAGCGGAGAAGACGTCGGAGCGCAGGGTTGGCTTGCCCAGGGCCTGCTCGGGGGCCATGAAGCCGACGGTTCCAGAACCCGAGGCATCGATGCTCCGCAGGGCGAAGCGGGCCAATCCGAAGTCCGCGAGCCGCGCCCGCCCCTCGGGGAAGAGCAACACGTTCTCCGGCTTGACGTCGCAGTGCACGATCCGCTGGGAGTGCGCCTCCGCCAGAGCAGCCAGCAATTGCTCCGCGATGTCGAGCACCGACTGGCGCCCCATGCGGCGGGAGAGGCGGGCGTCGAGGCTCTCTTCCGCAAGCGGCGAGACGATCACGAACTGCTCCTCGACCATGCCCGCCGTCCGGATACCGAGGATGTTGGGGTGGTCGAGGCGCGACGCGATCCGCACCTCGTGCTTCAGCTCCTCGAGGGTGTCCCCGTGCCCCCCCGGGTCGAGCACCTTGAGGGCGACTTTGAGCCCCGAAATCGTGTCCGTGGCCCCATAGACATGGGCAAAGCCGCCCGTCGCCAGGTGACGGTCGATGCGATATTGGCCAAGGGACTGGCGCCTTTTGAGCCGCGGCTTCTGCTGGTTCATCAATCGGAAAGAGCGGGCCTGGGGACTGCGAGAGGCCGTCGTCTCTTGCGCCCCATGATGGCGCTCTTTCCCTGCGAACGGATGCCAATTCCGCTCTACCGGCCCGCCGGCACGATCGCCGTCATCCCCCGAACGTCAGCGCCACGCTGTCGCTCGTATTGAATCCAGCGTTCCCAGCGCCGGCGGTGTCGCGGTAGATCCCTTGAAAGTACCAGGTCGTGCCAGCTGTAAACGCCGCGCCCAGGCCATAGGACTGGAAGTCCATGGCGATCGAAGCGGCGCCGGCCGCGTCCGTACGAGTGATGGGCGCCCGGACGAGCCCGGGGGCGAAGGGCGAGAGGCAGAGGGTGCCGTTCCCGAAGGGCCCCGCGAAAGGAACCGGGCTGTAGGCGAGCAGCGCGAAGGACAGGGCCGGGGCCCCGGTGATCCCAGCCGCGAGGCGGCCGACTCCTATGTCAGCGTTCCCGATCACGTGGAAACGGGCTCCGTTGCCGACGCTGTTCGGGGAAGTGACGCAGGTGCGCCTGACGGTGCTCCCCGTCCCCAGGACCCGGACCCCGTTGCTGTATCGAACGGGCGTCCCCGAGAACAGGTTGGGCCCAATCCGCACATCGCCGCCCGTGCGAAGGTCGACCACAGCAGAATCGACCGCCGAGGGAACGAACAGGTCCCCCTCGACGGTCTCGAAGCAGTCCTGCTCAAACTGCCCGGGATTCAAGATCGCTGTCCCGACGCCATTGGCATCGATGATCCCGATGCTGACGCCTCCGACCACGGCCAGGCGGCCTCCGGAGAGGCTGGACAGATTGGTGGGGTAGTAGCCGATGTTTTGGGTCGCGGCCAACTGGACCAAGTTGGCTCCGATTTCCCCGACGCGTTGGAGCTGCGAGTCGTACTGGGCGACGATGTCGACCGGTAGGAGGCTCTCGATCACGGCGAAGCCGCCCTGGTGAGCAATGACGTCATTGGCCGGGGGAAAAGGCGTGCGAGAGAGCTCTGTACCCAGGCGATCGACGGTGATGGCCACGTCAAAGAGGAAGACCGTGGCGCCCCCCCCGGCGCTGGGGACGATCGCGCGGACGCCCTCTGCGGGGAGCGCGGAACCAAGGAGCACGTAGGGCGGCCCGCTGAAACGGTAGATGCCGTCGGCTGTCTCTTATACACATCTCCGAGCCCACGAGA